>CANKHS010000082.1 GCA_947481755.1 Actinomycetota bacterium
GACGATGTGACGGTCGCCGCTGCTCGGCTCCAGCTGCGAGCTTCGTGCAGCTGGCTTAGTTCGGCGCGAAGGTCTTCGTGACCTGATCGCAGGCCGCAGGGATCGTGTCCTTGCCACTCTCGTTCCACTGGCAGCGGACGAAGTACTGCGTTTTGCCCTGGAAGGCGTAGACGAGGCGCGTGGTGAGGGAGCGATCCTTGGTGACGAATTCAAATTGGGTGGCCGGTAGCTCGCCGAGATCTGTCGACGACTTCTTGGGAATCTCCGCGTTCATGGCGCGTGCCAATGCGCGAGCGGAACGCTCGACAGCGATCGACAGGTTCGTTTTGCTGACCTTGCGGACGTCTTTGGCGAGCTTGTAGGTCGCAACCACCACGACATTGGTCTCGTCCGTGCCGAGGGCCACGCGGTACTCCGGATTGAGTCCTTGGATCTCGCGGCCCGTATTAGCGAAGACCTTTTGGAGGTCCTTGGGGTACGAGAAGGTGAAGGGCGCGCCCTGCTGATCAAATTTCGTGCCGTCTTCGCCACCACACGCTGCGAGTAGTGCAACAGCGATCAAGAGAACAGTGGCAGCGAGAGCGCGCATCGACATCCGAGACATGTGCACAGGGTACTTGGTGCATCCGCGAGCCGTGTGCCGTCTACACTCTCCCCCCATGGAACGCCACATGCGAGTCGTGATTGCCAAGCCCGGCCTAGACGGGCACGATCGGGGTGCGAAGGTGATCGCCCGTGCGCTGCGTGACGCAGGCATGGAGGTCATCTATACGGGCCTGCATCAGACCGCTGAGCAGATCGTGGAGACCGTCCTCGAGGAAGACGCCAACGCCTTGGGTATCTCGGTGCTGTCGGGCGCGCACATGACGCTCGTGCCACGCATTCTCGAACTGATGCGCGAACGCGGTATCGACGACGTCTGTGTTGTGGTGGGCGGCACGATTCCACCCGACGACGCCGACGAGCTCAAGCGACTCGGCGTGGCCGAAGTCTTTACGCCCGGATCGCCGACCGGCGCGATTGTCGAATTCCTATCCGCCCAGGCTGCGGTCTAGGCGAGAGGGGACACGAGATGTCGATTGAAGTCCGCCGTGAGGATCGTGTTGCGATCCTCACCATCAACCGCCCGGAGGCGCTCAATGCGCTGTCGTCTGCGCTGCTCGAGGAGTTGCGCTCCGAACTCGCCGCGATCGCACGCGATACGACGATTGGCTGTCTGATCCTGACCGGTGCGGGCGATAAGGCCTTTATCGCTGGTGCCGACATCGGCGAGATGGCAACCAAGACGCCGCTTGAGGCTCGCGCCTACGCCGAGCTTGGCCACGAATGTGCTGGACTGCTGGAGACGATGCAGGCCCCGACGATTGCAGCCGTCAATGGCTATGCGCTCGGCGGCGGCTCGGAGATGGCGCTCGCGTGCGACATTCGGATCTGCTCGGAAAATGCGGTCTTCGGTCAGCCCGAAGTCGACCTCGGCATCATGCCGGGCTGGGGAGCCACGCAGCGGCTTGCCCGCACGACCTCGATGGGTTTTGCCAAGGAGCTGATCTTTACGGGCCGTCGCGTCAAGGCGGATGAGGCGCTGGCGCGCGGGTTGGCACAGCACGTCGTGCCGCTCGAAGAGCTGATGCCGAAAGCACTCGAGATGGCGCGCAACATTGCCGCCAAGAGTCCCGTTGCGATCGCCTACGCGAAGGAGTCGACGAATCGCGCATTGGCCGGCGACCTCGCGACGAACTACAAGGTCGAGGCCGACCTCTTCTCGATTCTCTTCTCGACCGAGGACGCAAAAGAGGGGCTACGCGCCTTTACCGAGAAGCGCGAGCCGAAGTTCCAAGGACGCTAAACGTGGCGAGCCTCGAGCTCGTCGATGTTGGCACGGATCGTGCTCTACTAGATGTCTTCGGCGATCTGACGCTGGAGCTGATGCCCGAGTGGTCGCGCTCCACCGAGCAGATGCTGTCTGCGCTCGTGTTCGACCCGACGCTGCGTCGTGTGGTGGCAATGCTGGAGGGTGAGCCAGTTGGCTTCGTCTCGGTTGGTCGTATCTGGGTGCTGCCGATCAATGATCCGACGGCGTGGTGCGAGTTGGGTGTACGCAGGTCGTACCGGCGTCAGGGGATTGGCAGTCAACTCTTGGCCTGGGCAGAGGAGACGGCACCGCTGATTGGTCGCTCGCGGCTCCAGCTCCCCTGTCGTGGTGATCGCCCGGAGGGTATCGAATTTCTGCAGCACCGCGATTTTACGGAATACGATCGCATGGCCTGTGTTGAGCTGCCGCTGGCCGGTGTTGTGGCGCCACCGATCGAGCTGCCCGAGGGCGTGCGAATTTCGTCGTTGGCGGCCGAGCCCGAGTTGCGGCTGAGCGCGTACGAAACGGCCGTCGAGATCTTTGCCGACCTGCCCGACCCCGAGCCCGTCTCGGCTGGCTCATTCGAGGAGTGGCGCATGCGCGATGTCGACATTCCAGACGGGCCACTCGACGGGTACCTCTTGGCGGTTGTGGGCGACGAGGTGATTGGGTACTGCCGGTTAGTCAACGCAGAGCGGGGCGTCGTCGTCAGCCATCTGATGACGGGGATCCGGCGTGGTTGGCGTGGGCGCGGGATCGCGAAGGCACTCAAGGCTGCGGCGATTGCCTGGGCGCTCGACCGCGGCGCACAGCGCATGGCCACCGAGAACGCGATTGGTAACGAGGCGATGCGGGGGATCAATCGTGCGCTTGGTTTTGTGCCCGCACCAGACTTCGTCGAGATGCGGGGGACGACCTTGACCGGTGCGACGCCTGAGAATGTCTGACAGCGGCTGAGGTGGGATCAGCCGCGCTCGGCTGCGAGCGCCACGCTGCGAGCCTGAATATCGGCAGTCGTCTCGATTGGCTCTCCGTAGCCACCCGCAAGAGTGACGACCAGCGGGATCCCCCGATCGCGGATCCAGGAGATTGCCCGGCGGTCGCGCTCCTCCAGCCCGGGCAGTGTCAGGGAGAGTCGGCCGAGTCGGTCGCCCTCCCATGGGTCGGCTCCACAAAGGAGGAAGGCGAGGTCGAAGGGGGCGTGGTGGTCGAGGTCGTTGAGGACGCCGTCGAGCAGTGCCAAATAGTCGTCGTCGCCGGTGCGGTCGGGCACGTCGACGTCGATGTCGCTCGGCACGCGTACGAAGGGATAGTTCTGCTCGCCGTGGATCGACACGACAACCACGTCGGGGTCGTTGGCGAAGCAATCGGCGTTGCCGTCACCCTGGTGTACATCGAGATCAAGGATTAGGCATTTACCGATGAATCCATCCAAACGAATAAGTTCGAGCGATACGGCGATATCGTTGACGAGGCAATAACCCCGTCCGACGGCACGATGCGCGTGATGGGTGCCGCCACCGAGTGCAGCAGCCACGCCATCCGACAACGCTGCGCGCGTTGCGGCGACCGTCGACCCGGTTGCGTGCAAGGTTCGTTGCGCCAACTCGGGCGACCACGTCAGGCCGAGTGCTGCCTCCTCGCGTCGCGTCAGGAGCCCATGCCGGATGCGACGGATCCACTCCGCCTCGTGCACGAGCAAGGCGTCGTCCCACGTGATTGGCGCACCCTCCAAGACGTCGATGCCGGGCAGTTGCTCGACGCGCTCACGCACCAGCCGGTACTTCTCTTGAGGAAAGCGATTCGTCGGCGGAAGCGGAAAGCTCCAACGATCGTGCGTGAAGGCAAACATCTGTTGCATCTTCGCGGTATCGGCAGGGAAATGGCGAATACGGGCGAAGGTCGTCCCGTAATCGACGTGGGAGAGAGTCCCGCAGGAGGCATATCTGGTGGAAAACGCACCAGCACGATTGCTCGCGGAATTCGTGGGCACGTTCGCACTGATCTTCATCGGCGCGGGCTCGATCATGACGATGGCGCAGTGGGATCCGACCGGTGGCGCACTCGTCGGGATCGCAGCCGCGCACGGCTTCGTGATCGCGGTGATGGTTTCCGCACTCGGCCATATCTCCGGTGGTCACTTCAACCCCGCCGTTTCAACAGCCTTGCTCGTGACGCGTAAGATCAAGCCCGTTGATTGGGCGGCATACGTCGTTGTTCAGCTTGTCGGCGCGACGGTTGCTGCGCTTGCGTTGACCGTGCTCTACGACACGGTCGTCAAAGACGCAACGGGTCTTGGCACGCCATCGCTGGCCGCCGGTCATACCTCCGGCCAGGGACTCCTACTCGAAGGCATCCTGACGTTCTTCCTCGTCTTCACGGTCTTTGCCGTGGCCGTCGATGGACGTGGTGCCTTCAAGATCGTCGCCGGTCTCCCGATCGGCTTCGTGATCTTCTTCGACATCCTGATGGGTGGACCAATGACGGGTGGCGCGATGAACCCGGCTCGTTGGTTCGGCCCCGCGCTCGTCTCGGGCAACTGGTCGAACGGTTGGCTCTACATCGTTGGACCGGTCGTTGGCGGCATCATCGCCGCGCTGCTCTACGACGTGATGATCCTGCGTCGCAAGGAAGCAGCACCCGCCTAATTGGCATCAGGGGCGTCGCCTACGGGCGGCGCCCCGGCTTTGCCATAGCGGCCTAGAGCAGGATGCGCTCGAGCAACTCGGGCGCGCAGCCCTGCTCGAGAAGGCGGACCGCTTCGTGCAGGTCGGCGTCGGATGCAGCGATGCGCTCAGCGCGCTCGTTGTCGAGTCCGGCTCGCTCTAGCGTCTCGCGACGCCACTCAACGACAGCGTCGTTGATGGTGGTGACGGGTGCTTGCTGCTCAGAGGTCTGTGCCATGTCCCAATCCTACCCGAACGTGTCCCCGGGACTGCCGCCTACCCGGATTGGTGTGATTCGCGATACTTTCACGGCATGGAACTTTTCGCGATCGAAGCCGCCGCAGCCCATATCGAAGAACGCTTCGGCCGACCACCCACAGCGGTGGTTCCGGCCCGCGACCTCCGCAGTGGTGTCGTCTTCGTCTGTGCCGTTCCGAACGGCGATGCGCTTGGTTGGGTCGTCATCGACGAAGCGGGCACGCCGCTGGAAGACCACGATGCAATCCGGCAGACGGTAGAACTGACCGCAATTTGCGAGGCTGCGGAAGAGTCAGCCTCGGCGCTCTCGGTCGATGAGGCAATGCCCGCGCTGGCCGATGCCTGGCGCATGGCCGGCGAACTGGGGGAGGCCGAAGCCGAGCTCGCGACCCACGCGGCGTATCAGGCCGTTGAGGCGCTGCAGCCACTCGTGACGGGTATTCGCGTTGCCGATCCGACCTATCTCGACCAGCTCGCGGCAGCTGCTGGCCTGGTGGGCGATCGCTTCGATCTGCTCAAGGAGGCGGCGGGGCAGGTCTCCGCACGCCTGACCGGACAGGGAGTCGATCCGCTCGAGCCTTTGGCGCAATCGTTGTGGGGCGCCATCCGCATTCTCTCGCGCGACGGCGCACCCGATCGCTTCCGGGAGGCTGTCGAGCTCGCGATGGGTCCGGCTGCCGCCTTCGCAGACGACGTGGTGGCGCAGTACCTTGTGCCTGTGACCGGCGACATCGCCATTGAGACGGAGGACGCAACATGAGTCGAGGGATTGAGGGACGCGTCGTCGCGATCACCGGTGGAGGTAGCGGCATGGGACGCGCGATGGCAATCGACCTTGGCTCGCGGGGCGCGAAGATCGCGATCTGCGGCCGCCGACCGGAGCCACTCGAGGAGACCGTCGAGCTCGTCAAGGCAGCAGGCGGCGAGTGCGCCTCCTTCCAGTGCGACGTGCGTGACCCCGAGCAGATCGACGCCTTCTTTGCGGGAGCGACCACGGCCTTCGGTGCCCCTGACACACTCGTCAACAACGCAGCAGGCAACTTCGTCGCAAATGCGATCGACATGTCGCCGAACGGCTGGAAGGCCGTCATTGACATCGTCCTCAACGGCACCTTCTACTGCTCGCGCGCCTTTGCGCTCGGCTTTCCAAACGCGGCTAAGGACACGGGCTCGATCCTCAACATCATCGCGACGTACGCCTGGACGGGCAATCCCAGCACGGCGCATTCCGCGGCGGCCAAGGCCGGTGTCTGGAACCTCACTAAGACGCTCGCCGTTGAGTGGGCGCCGCTGGGCATTCGC
>CANKHS010000083.1 GCA_947481755.1 Actinomycetota bacterium
GCCGACCATCAGTTCGCCTCGCACAATGCTGCAGGTCGCGAGGCCTGCGGGGTCGTGGGCCTGCATCCGCTCGCGCACCTCATCGTTGCCGCGTAAAGCATCGACAAAGACGGAGGTATCGAGGATGCGCTTCATGCGTCGGGCGTGCCGTCCCAAGGCACAAGCGGTGAGTAGTCGGGCCAGTCTGGGACTTCGAAGTCGGGACTGCTACCAAAGACGGTTTCGAAATAGCCGGCTGGCCATCCGGCCGTCACCGAATCGGTGATCACCTTTGCCAGGTATCGACTAAGTGGGAGTTCCTCCGTCTGAGCACGCGCGCGCATCGTGTCGGCGACAGCGTCAGAGACATAGAGGTGCAGTTGTGGCATGGACTGAACATATCACACATGCACATAGCCACATAGTTTTTCGGGTTGTGACGAAACGCGAGGTCGCAAAGCACGCTTACACCAATCCGCGACGGCGATAGACGTCGAGCATCCGCTCGGCAACTGCCGTGTGGCCGTGCACTGCCTCGACGTAAGCGCGCGAGGCGTGGCCGATCTCGGTCAGCTGCTCAGGCTCGCGGACGAGGCCCCGCAGGACATCAACGAGCGTGTCCTTGTCGGCGTTGATCAGCGGGATCTTGGTGTCGAAGGCGGCTTCGGTTGCGGCGACAGCCTCGGGATCGAGACGGACGATGCAGGGTTTGCCGAGCGCCATCGACTCAATCGAGAAGAGGCCGTACCAGCCGACGTTGAGTTGGTCGATCACGAGGTCGGCCGCCGCGTAGCGCAGCCGCGCCTGATCGTTCGGCGTGTTCTCGACGAGATCGAGCTCGATTGGAGCGCCCTCGCTCTGCAATGTGGAGACCGCCTCAAGCACAGCCTCCGTGCCCTTCGAGCGCCGTCGCGATGGTGCGTGCACGATGCGAATCGTTGTGCCAGGTGTTGGCACAGCTGGCTGCCACGTCTCGAGGTTGATCCCAGGCGGCACGACGTCATAGTCGGGCCAGCCGGCTGCGCGCGGTGCACGCGGCAGAATCGCGTACGAGCCGACGACCGCGGCGTCGGCATGGCGGAGTGCGTAATCCCACTTCGACACGGGTGCGTCGCGGAGGTCCGAGCCCCAGAAGTGGAAGACGCGGCCCTTGCCGAGCCGGCCGAGCAGTGGCAGGTTGATGCGCTTGGGCACGATCGTGACGCCAAAGTGGAACTGGAAGATGTCGTAGTTCGGGATCGCGCGACCCAACGCGTAGGCCTGCTTGGGGAGGTTGAGCGCGAGATTGACGGGGCCACCGCCCTGCCGCAAATGCAGGTTGATATCGGAGCCGTCACGAAATGGCTGGCGCGTAAAGACCATCAGTCGACTGTCGCAGCCAAGCTCGTTCAATCCAGCGCTCAATGCCTCGGGGCCACCCGCGATATTGAGGGGCGCGTGGAGGATGCGGAGGCGATCAGTCATGCCGACAGTATGAACCCGAGGGCCGCAACCGACCAACGTTCCCCCACCATCCTTTGCAGCGTCCCGTACCCTTCGCAGCAGTGACCGACCGTCTCCGCATCCTCCTGATCGCCTTCTACTACCCGCCGACTGGTGGTGGTGGCGTCGAGCGCACGCTGCAGTTCTCGCGGCGTCTTCCGGAACTCGGGATCGATGTTGAGATGCTCGTGCCGACGGACGCCAAGTGGCTGGCCGAGGACCCTGCCTCTGTCAGCCGCATCCCCGCCAACGTTCCGGTTCATCGCGTGCGGTATCGAGGACCGTCACTGCGGCAACTCCCCGCCGAACGGATTCGCAACGCGCCAACGACGGCACGCAAGCTCGCCGTCCGCGCCGCACTCGCTCCCCAGCGACTGTTTCTTCCCGACGCCAATGCACCGTGGCTCGCCGATGTCGTGCCGGCAGCACTCAAGCTGCTCAAGACCGGCCGCTTCGATGCCTTCGTCACGACCACGCCTCCGCACACGGTCGCTGTTGCTGGTCGTCTGATCCGCAGTCGGACGGACGTACCGTGGATCGCCGACTGGCGCGACCCGTGGCTGACGCACGCCGATCTCGATCTCTCACGCCCAGATGTCCGTGCCAAGCAGGCCGCAATTGGGCGCGTCGCGCGGTGGTGCGTCGGCGGCATGGACGCGGCCTCAGTCGTTGATCACGCGGAGGCAGAGGTTCGTAGCCTGCGACCCGAGCTGCCACTCGCCGTCATCCCGAACGGGATCGACGTCGAAGAACTCGCCGCGATCGAGCGGCGGCCGAACCCCGACCACTGCACCTTTACCTTTACCGGCTGGTTCTTTGGTGACCGTTCGCCGCGCCATCTGCTGAGCGCGGTCGCTGAGCTCGTGGGCGACCGGCCCGAGTTGCGCGAGCTGATCCGCCTGCGCTTTATCGGCGGCTTTCCCGAGGTCGACCGCCGGCGCATCGCCGATCTTGGCATCGGTGAGCTGGTCTCGATCGAGCCACCGGCGCCACACGCTGCTGCATTGCAGGCGCAGGCCGACGCCGACGTCGCGTTGATCTTTATGCAGGACGGTGGCGGGCAGGGCGAGAAGTTCTTGCCCGGCAAGGTGTGGGAGCTGCTCGCCTGTGGCCGACCCGTGCTGGCGATGCTGCCGATCGAGGGTGCCGCGGCGCGCGAACTGCAGGCGGTCGACGCGGCGATCGTTGGCCCCGACGACGTCGCTGGTGCCCGCGCGGCGGTCGAGGCCTACGTCGAGCAGTGGCGGTCGGGCACGCTACCGACCCCGGCGCTGGCCGACGACGTACGCACACGCATCTCGCGGCAGACGCAGGCTGAGGCACTGGCTGGCCTCATCCACACTACCGTCAGTCGCTAGGTCGTCGCGCTTAGCCGCGCTTAAGTCGCCGCTTGATTGGACCAACGACGAGTCCTGCTACTTGGATGGCGCCTGGCTTGGGGTCGCGGATGCTGAAGACAGGCTCTTCGATGATGCCCGCCAGGGGCTTGAAAATGCTGCTGAAACTCTCTCGTCCGCCGAAGCCGGCTTTGAGGTGAGGCACGGCCGCGACCCAGCGGCGACCATCGTGCCGCGGACCAGAGATCAGGCGGCCGACCGGCTCGCCACAGGCGCTGCGGTAGCAGAGGCCAACGAGATCGACACCGCAGCGTCGTGCCAACGAGTGCCACTGCCAGCTGCGCAGGTTGATCTCGATCAGGCGATACGAGCCGTCGCGCGGGTCGCGCTTGAATTCGATCTGGGTGATGCCATCAAAGCCACTGGTGCGGAGCAGAGCGTCGGCATAGGCGACGGGCTCGTCGGCCCAGCGCGCCTCGCCTACGCGGCAGGTGCCAAAGATCGGTGGGCGCTGGACGAGCTTACGGCCACAGAACGTGCCGACCGCTTCGCCGCCGTTGGTGCTGAAGGAGCCGACGGTCCAGAGTGCGTCGTCGCCACCGGGGATCACCTCTTGGAAGATCGCGCGGTCGCCCGTTGCGGCAATGCGCTCGTAGCCATCGACAAGTTCCTCTGGCGTGTTGGCGAGGATCACTTGGACCTTCTCCGCGTGCTTAAAGTCGATGCCGATGCTTGGCTTTGCGATCGCCGGGTACGGGATCTGCGCGGCGGCGGCCTCGGCCTCTTCGCGCGTGGTCGGCATAAACGAACGCGGTACGGGCACGCCGGCTCGTTCGGCTAATTCGATCTGGGGGATCTTCGCCATCAACGGCTCGATGATGTCCCAGTTTGAGCCAGGCAATACGAGTGGCGCGATCCGGTCGGCGTGCTTGGAGACGGCGACGAGGTGCGCATCGTGGGTGGGGAAGAGGAAGCCGGTGCGTCCGGTCAGTGAGGCAATCTCGGCGAGGACGTCGATGAAGCCCTCTTCGTCAACGGCCGGGTCGGGCGCCAGCACGGGGGCAACGCCGCGCGACCTGAAGCCAAGTGCGCCCTTGCGGTGGTCGACGACGATCACGGGTGCGCCGGCGTCGCGGAGTGCACGCGCGGAGGCGAGGCCGTTGGTAAAGCCAACGTCGAGCACAATGCCGAGTGGCTTGTCGGGTCGTTCCGCGAGTACGCGGCGAAGGGTCTTGGTCGTGGCTGCGTCGAGCATGGGCTGAAGGGTACTTGGTGGTAGGCGGACATTTTGGGCCCGGGCCCAAAATGTCCGCCTACGAAAACTCTTTTCGCTTTGTTGTCACGTTTTCATGCGTCGTGACGTGACTGCACCACGCGCTTGTAGGTGGCCGGTGTGCGTGAAGGCTTGGAGTATGTGCGGATGCGAAAGGCAATTGGCGGCATCATGTCGCCAGACTAGTTCGACCAAGGGGACACGATGGGACTCAGCGAAGATCGCGCAGCGATGCGCAGCAAACTCGGTACATGGGGCGCCTGGGTGGGAGCACTCACCGCCGTGCCGGCTGCGCTTGGTCGACCCACTGCGGCAGCTGTCGAGGCTGCTGGGTATACAACGCTCTGGTATCCCGAAGGCATGGGCGTTCGCGAGTCGTACTCGAACGGCGCAGTCATCCTTGGCGCGACAAAGAAGATCATGGTCGCGAGTGGCATCGCCAACGTCTGGGCCCGCGATGCACTTGCCTCGGCGAGTGCCTCCCGCACGCTCAACGACTCGTTTGACGACCGCTTCCTGTTGGGGCTCGGTGTCAGCCACCCGCCACAGGTCGATCCGCGCGGCACGACGTACCTCAAGCCCGTTGCGAAGATGCGTGAGTACTTGACGCAGCTGAACGCGACAGAGTTCAGCACGCCAGACGCATCGGCGGATCCCGTCGCTCCTGTGCAGTCGATCATTGCGGCGCTGCGTAAGCCAATGCTCGAGGTTGCACGTGACCTATCGCTTGGCGCGCACCCGTATCTCGTCCCCGTTGAGCACACCGCTCGTGCGCGCGAGATCCTCGGGCCCGACCCGTTGTTGATCCCCGAGCACAAGATCATCATCGAGACCGATGCCGACAAGGCGCGCGAGCGTGCCCGCGGCGCAATTGGCTGGTATCTCCAGATCGAGAACTACAAGCGCAACCTAATCTGGATGGGCTTCACCGAAGACGACATTGCCAACGGTGGCTCGGATCGTCTGATCGACGCCCTCGTCGCCCATGGTGACGCCGAGACGGTGGTCGCCAAGCTCCGCGAGCATCTCGACGCGGGTGCCGATCAGGTCGCGATCCAGGCGCTCGGCGACGAGTCCGACCCGACGGGCATCACGCAGCTCCAAGAAATCGCGCCGCTCCTGAAGTAGGTGTGGATCAGCTTTGCTTTGGGGTCAGACCCCAAAGCAAAGCTGAATCACTCAATCCTTGGTGTCGTGCGGGTTTGTGCTGCAGCAGTGCTTTGGGTCGCTCGGTGCCACGTCGATACCGGGACTGCGACGAAAGAACCCGCTCGGCTTGAGATGGAACCCGGTGTGTTCGACCGGCATCACCGGCCAGTCTTCGGTGCGCGGGATGTGGTTTGTGCCGAACGTGTACCAGAGCACGACGTCTTCGTCTTCGAGCGGACGGTTTGCTTTCGTCCAGCGCGGTAGGCCGTCGAGTCCCTCGTGCTGGTACGGATGGTCACCCGCCGGGTAGAGCTCGTCGGGCCGCTGCGGAGTGACCCAGAGGTGGTGATACATAAAGCGCGCGCGCTTGCCGATCACCGACTCCGGATCTGCCATTGGCCAGGAGGCGCCGCCGGGCATCAACTTGTAACCGACGGGCTTGCCCATGTGGTTTGTGCGTGTCGGGTTGACGACCTTCCAGAAGCGGCTCGCAAACGGGTCAATCACGCGCTGAGCCAGACTTTCAGAGGCCAGCGGTGTCTCCCGCGTGAAGTACGCGTTGCCAGCCGGGTTGTTTGGCCCCATTGGGTGTGCGACCGCGTCGACCTCGTAGACGGTATTGCTGGCACCATCGACGTCGAGGTCGAGGCGCGCGCAGAAGAGGTGCTGGTGGTATGGCGCGAGGAGGCCCGGCTCGAGCTCGGATGCGGACGGGTTTTGCTCGCCAGGAATACCAGCACGCGTCAGTACAATGCCCGTCAATTTGGCTTCGAACTCGATCGTGCCGTCCTGGTAGA
>CANKHS010000084.1 GCA_947481755.1 Actinomycetota bacterium
CAGCTGCTTCCAGCGGGTCGGTCGAGCCGGTAACGATGCTGAAGAGCACGATCCCTAGCGGTGTTGCCGTCGTGCAGTCTTTTGTCACGGAGGGAAAGCGAACCGTCGGGATTTTCCCCTCAATTGTCACGCGCTGACCATTAAAGGTGATCGCAGGATTATCAAGCGAGCCAACGAGCGTTGACGGCTTGCCCGCGGCCGTCGGGAAATCGAGGACGAGCTTGATTAGGGTGCCATTTGGCAACGCAGCCGAGATGTCCTGCGCATTCATGTGTGCGACGTCGAACTCGTGCATGAGCGTCACGATTACACTGCTGGAGTTCCCCTGAGCAGGCGCGTCGGTCACGCAGACGACGACGTACTTCCAGATCTCCTCCCAATAACCCTAGCCCGGCTGCTTGTACTGGCTCGAGACGACCGTAACTTTTTTGGCCGGATCAGCTTGACCGGGGCACATGCTGGGTGCGGCGGCATTTGCATTCTCTTGCAGGATTCTGGCGAGGGTCTCCTCCGTGCACACCGTCCGGGGTATCTGGAATTCGACGCATTTTGCAGCCAGCACCTCCTCTGGCGTCGTGAACTGCCGCGGAGCAGGACGAGCCGTGCCCGTGGTCGCTGCAGCCAACATCGCGCCGATCACCACGAGGACAGCGAGTACGCCGATACCTCGGCGACCATTCAAACGCTTATGCATGTTGCTCCGTTCTGAAAGGTTGGTCATTCTGCACCAATTGCAACGGTCGCAACCATTAATGGACTGCGGTGAGGGTACAGCAGCGAACGGACCGTTGTGAGTCTTCCTCGTCGCTCGCGCGCATTCCCCGCAGCGTTTGTAGGCCGGCGTACACCGACACGATTCGCTTCTCGACCGCTCAGCAGGCAGCGTGCTTATCGAGCAGCTGCATCAGCTCGACGAGAAACGCGTCGCGCTGACGCTGCAGATCCGCAATTGAGCGGCCGGCGGCCTCTTCGTCGCAGCCCGCGACCATCTTGTCGCGCAGCTCCTTCGTCAACGGCGGCGCCTCGAGGCGCGTCCAAGGCTCGAGCAGCGAATCGCCGAAGTGGTCGAGCATGTGGCCCATGCCGCCCTCGCCGCCCGCCAGATGGAAGGTGAGGCCGACGCCCATCTGCGCCCAGCGCACGCCCGGGCCATAGACCAGTGCGACATCGCATTCCTCGACGGTCGCCTCGTCGTTGTCGACCATGTGCAGCAGCTCGCGCCAGACGGCGTCTTGCAGGCGATTGGCGACAAAGCCGGGCAGCTCGTTAGAGCAGCGCAGCGCCTTCTTACCGGCGCGCGTGTAGAAGTCGAGCGTCCAGTCGACGACGGCCGGGTCGGTCTGCTCGCCGCCCACCACCTCGACGAGTGGCACGAGGTACGGCGGGTTGAACGGGTGGCCAACAACGAGCCGCTCGGGGTGCGCGGAGGCACCCGCCATGTCGGTCATCCGATAGCCCGACGTGCTCGACAGAATCGGCACGCCCGGCGGCGTCGCGGCGTCGATCTGCGCCAACGTGTCGATCTTTAGCTGCAACACCTCGGGACAGTTCTCTTGGATCACATCGGCGACAGCGCCGACCTCCTCGAGCGTGTCGACCATCCGCAACCGCTCACGCGAGGCCCCCGACGCGAGCCCGAGCTGCTCGAGCGACGGCCAGGCGATGTCGAGCAGACGCTGGAGCTTCTCGGCCCCATCCGGCGCCGGGTCCCAGACCACGACGTCGTAGCCCTGCGCCAGAAATTTCGCAGCCCAACCACCACCGATCACACCTGCACCGACGATGCCGACAGTCTGTACTTGATCAGCGGGAGTCTTCGGGGTCCACGTCATAGGTCAAGAGCGTACAGGGCGCCGCGAAGGTACTGGTTCCGGCTAGTCCCACCTGCTCAACACACCGACCCAAGCAACCGCGTCGAGCTACTCGCAGTCGCAGTCCGCGCAGATCTTCTTCAGCTGTGCACGCAACGAGTCGGGGCATGGCTCGTCGCATGCCTGACGCACCACCGTGCGCATCCCCGCTTCGAAGCTGTAGCACTTGGCGCAGGTTGGGCAGACGGCGAGGTGCTCCTCGACGGTGCGCACCTCCTCGACAGAGAGTGCGCGATCGACGTAGGCCTGCATGCAGCGCTCGGCCTGGAGACACGGTTCGGGGCGGGCCTGGGTGCTCATGCCGTGCCCTCCTCGGCGTGGTCGGCCAGGGCGCGCTTGAGTACGCGACGACCGCGGTGCAGGCGGCTCATGACGGTGCCAACGGGGATCTCGAGCACATCGGCGGCCTCTTGATAGGAAAGATCGCCGAGGTCGACCAGCACCACGACCTCGCGGAACGGCAGCGACAGCTCGGCCAACGCGTCCAAGACGGGGCCGGGCGAGAGCCGCTCGACCAAGACATCAACATCGGCGATCGGGTTGCCACCAAGACGCTCGTAGAGGTAGTAGTCGTCAGCCTCGAGCCCCAACTGCTCGGGTGCACGCTGCTGCTTGCGGGCATTGTCAATCGCGAGGTTGTGCAGGATGCGCAAGAGCCACGCGCGCAGGTTCGTACCCGACTCGTACGAGCGCCACGAACGGAAGGCGCGGGCATATGCCTCTTGGACGAGATCCTCGGCGGCCTGGTAGTCCCGTGCCAGGCGGCGAGCGACACGCCAGACATCGTCGGCGAGCGCAAGGGCCTCTTCGTCGAAGGCGAGCCGTGCAGGATCGACCGCTGGATCGAGCTGGTCGGGAGCGTCATCGGACACACTCCGAGGGTACCAGTCAGCCGCGCTACGGTCGGCTGGCGCTACGAGGGTCGGGCACTCCATACGTCGGAAAACGCGTGGCATGCCGACCGCATTCCATCTTTCTCGGCGATACTTTGCGTGTGCGCCGCTTCTTCTCACGTCTGACCGGCCCGACGGCCTATCGACGGCTCGTCGTGATCGCCCTTGCTGCCCTGTATCTCAATATCGTCTCGGGCGCCCTCGTGCGCGTCACAAACTCGGGTCTTGGCTGCCCGGACTGGCCGCTCTGCAAGGGCAAGCCCACGCCACCATTTCAGTTTCACGGGCTGATCGAGTTTTCGAATCGCGTCATCGCGTTGGCTGTCATCGTTGCTGCGATCTTGTTGGCGATCGCCGCCTGGCGTTCGATTCGCCAACAATCAAAATGGCTCTTCCGCGGCTCGCTCTCGATCGGGATCCTGACCTTCTTGCAGGGCCCACTCGGCGGACTGACGGTCCTGCTTGACCTTCACCCGATCGCGGTAATGAGCCACTTCGTCCTCGCCCTGATCGTGCTCCTGATTTCCGTGGTCCTGACGATCGAGACATTCGAAATTTCTCCTGACTGGTCGCCTACGCCACCGGGCTGGCTCCCGGCCGGTGGCGTGATCCTGACGATCTGGGCCTGGATCGTGATTATCTCGGGCGCAATCGTGACGATGTCTGGCACGCACCCCGGCAGCGATAACGTCCCGCGGCTCTGGAACCTGCTCGACTCGGCGTACCTTCACGTGCGCGTGGCGGCGAGTTTCGTCGTCGCCTACGGACTCTTCTTGGTCGTCCTTGCTCGCGTCATTCACCCGCCACGGGTCGTGACACGACTCGCCTGGGCGCTCGTGATCACGATCGCTGGACAGATCGTGATTGGCGAGTGGCAATGGCACACGCAGCTGCCGTGGTGGCTGGTGTTGACCCACGTCTCCCTCGGCACGTTGTCCTTAGCCATCGCCGGTGCATTCGGCTGGATTCTGATGATTTCGCGTCGGCCCGCTCGCCGTCTGCGATGATTGGGGTCGGGTGGATGCCTTTCTGATTCCTGTCGCAGGGATCGCCGCTGCCATCGGCGTGGCGATGTTGCTTGTGACCAGTTCGATCCCGCTACGCGTGGTCGGAGCGGTCTTGATCGCGGTGGGTGGTGGGCCGCTGGTCATCACGCGGACGTCGCTGACGCACCAACTCCTTGATCGACCTGTCCTGCTCGGGGTTGGCCTGGTCGCCGGCGTCGTCGCACTCGCCGTCTTGACGCTGATCTTTGAGCGCTATCCGTGGCTCGTGCCGGTCATCGCACTCGTGATTGGCCTGCGCATTCCGTTGCGCAGCCCACCGAGCCCGACCGACCATCTGCTACCGCTCTACCTCGTGCTGGCAGCCGGCGTGATCGCGCTCGTCTTGCGCTCGCTGCGCGGTACGTCGCCGCCGAACCGGCTCGGCTACGTCGGCTGGGCGATGGGCGCGTACGTGGTCTTCGCAGCCGCAAGTCTCGCCTGGACAGCCGACACACAGGCGACGACCTACGCCGTTGTTGCCTTCACGCTTCCGCTCGGACTCTTGGCGGCGCTCACCGGCACCCTGCTGCCCATCCCACCCCTGACACGCGTCTTGCCGTGGCTCCTGATCGGCGTGGCCGTCGTATTGGCTGCGGTCGCTCTCTGGCAGGTGCATACGCATGACGTGTTTTGGAACGAGAAGTTGATGCGCACGAACGCCTACGGCGGCTTCTTCCGAGCCAACTCGCTGCTGTTTGACCCCAGCCTGTTCGGCCGCGTCGAAGCACTGGCGCTCGTCACGATCGTTGGGCTGCTTGCGCTCTCGCCGCCGCGCAAGATTCTGCTGCTCGCAGCCGCTGCCAGCATTCCGATCTTTGCGGGTCTCGCCGTCTCCTATTCGCAATCGTCCTTGGTCGCCCTTGGAGTTGGCGTCCTCGTCATCGCCTGCATCGTCTGGCGGTGGCGAGCAGTCATTGCCCTCGCCGTGATCATCCTGATCGTCGCGGCTGGCGCGCTTGCGCTGCCGCAAGGACAGAAACTTCTCGATGAGCCGGTCCAAAAGGCCTCGAGTGCTCGCCTCGGTCTTGTGCAACGATCGCTCGACCTGTTCGAGGCTCACCCAATCCAGGGCAGTGGACTCGGTGCCTTCGCGACGGCAACGGGCAAGAAGAAGGCCGCACCCCACAACGTCGTCTCAGGCACAGCAGCCGAGCTCGGAATCGTCGGCGCTTTGACGCTGTTTGCCTTTCTCTTGACCGTCCTATGGGCGATCCGTAATCGTCGCCCCGACGCAAACCGCCCCACACACCTGATCCTGGCTGCGCTGTTCGCGACGATCTTCGTCCACGCGCTGGCCTACGACAACTTCTTTGCCGACCCAGCGATGTGGGTCAGCGCGGCACTGCTCGCAACCGGAGCGGGGATCTTGCCGCTGCTCTCGGATGATCCGGAGCGCCCGACACTCTATGAGGGCCTGGCGTGAGAGACACTCGCGGACTCGCCCTGCTCGGCGTGCTAATTGGCCTCGTGCTGATCGCCGTGCCGTGGCTCGGCAGTGATGCGTGGGCCTTTGTCGTGCCCGATGCCTCGGGCACCGGCGTGCTCGGACCACTCGTGCGAGCAGCCGGCGGCCACTGGGATCTCGGCGTCGTGCGCGCACCCGCACTGTTGGCTGGCGTCCTGGTCGCCGTGCTGGCGATCGTGCTGCCACGACGCGAACCTCTCCGTCGTGTCTTGCTGATCGTGGCCACGGCTGGCGTCGTGCTCGCCTTGCTCGTCCCGGCCACGCTCTTGCAGGTTGGCCTGCGCGACAGCACTGCGCCGTGGTTCCACACCAATGACGCCGCCTATCAAGTCGAGCTCGCCGGACAGCGCATCCTCGATGGGCACGACCCGTACGGCGGCACCTACCTCGGCACCGGCCTCGAGCGCTTCTACTCGCTCGACGGCACGCCCGTCACCGATGGGCGCGTCGAGACGGTGGCGCTTGAGCACCTCGCGTACTTCCCCGGCCTGCCGGTGCTTGGTGCGGTGAGTGCCGCGTTGCCAAGCCCGCTCGGCGATGTCCGCGTGCTGATGCTCCTCTTCGCACTCGCGCTGCTCCCTGCCGCACTGCTGCTCCCCGGCGCGCTCGAACTGCGCCTCGCTGCGGGTGCGTTACTGGCCGCCAACCCACTGATGATCCGCAGCACCTGGTTTGGCATTCTCGATGCGCCTGTGGTGTTGGCGCTCGTGCTCGCGTTCGCACTGTCGCTGCGTGGCCG
>CANKHS010000085.1 GCA_947481755.1 Actinomycetota bacterium
ACACCGCGCAAAACGCCACTGCACGATCGCCACGTCGAGCTCGGCGCTCGCATGGTCGATTTCGCTGGCTGGGAGATGCCCGTCTACTACGTGGGTATCAACGAAGAGCATCGCGCAGTACGTGCGCGCGCCGGACTCTTTGACGTCTCGCACATGGGGCAGTTTGAGATCACCGGCACCGGTGCGGAAGGGTTGCTACGCAAGGCGCTGGCGAGCAATATTGACCGTCTCGAAGAAGGTCAGGCGCAGTATTCGTTCCTGCTGAACGCCAAGGGTGGCATCATCGACGATCTGATCGTCTACAAGCTGCCAAACAAGGTCTGGCTCCTCGTCGTCAACGCAGGCAACATTGCGACCGATTTGGCGCACCTGAAAAGTTTCAAGCATCGCGCTGCCACGATCACCGACGCCAGCGACGACACGGCGATGATTGCCCTGCAGGGTCCCGTGGCCATGGAACTACTTGCCGACATCTGGCCCAAGAAGACGCCTGCTCCCGAGACTGGGAAAGCCTTCACGATCGTGGAGCGCGTCGTGGCCGGCGTACCGTCACGTGTTGCCTATACGGGGTATACAGGCGAGCCTGGGGTCGAGATCATGTGTGCCGCAGATCGCGCCGGCGACCTCTGGGATGGCATCCTTGCGCGTCGCGAACACGGTGTGGTGCCCAGTGGTCTTGGCGCACGCGACACGCTGCGCCTCGAGATGGGGTATCCACTCCACGGCCACGACATCACCCAGAAGACGACGCCGATTGAGGCCAGCCTCGGGCGCTTTGTGCACCTTGGTCGCGACTTCATGGGCAGTGCGGTCCTCGACAAGCAGGCCGCTAAGGGAGTCAAGCGCCGCCTCGTTGGGCTCAAGATTGTCGATCGCGCGATTCCTCGCGAGGGATATCCGATTCTGGCCGACGGCGAGAAGATCGGCACGATCACGAGCGGAACGCTCTCGCCGAGCATCGATCGCGGCATCGGCCTTGGCTATGTCCCCGAGATGTTTGCCAAGCCCGGCACCGTGCTCCAGGTCGACATCCGTGGGCGGCTACGCGATGCTGAAGTCGTCAAGTTGCCGTTTTACAAGAAGGAAGCCTGAGCTATGTCTGCCGACGAGTCGTATCCCGCCGATCTGCGTTACCACCAAGATCACGATTGGGTGCGCGTCGACGGCGACGAGGCGATGTTTGGTATTACCTGGCATGCGCAGGACGCGCTCGGAGAGGTTGTCTTCTTCGAGCCACCGACGGTTGGTAGTCGCGTTGAAGCTGATGGTTCGTACGGATCGCTGGAGTCGGTTAAGGCTGTCTCTGACGTGATCGCGCCACTCGCCGGCACGGTGACCGCGGTCAACGACGCGGTTGTTGAGTCGCCGGAGCTTGTCAACGAGGCTCCGTACGATGCTGGCTGGCTGATCCGCGTCAAGCTCGACGATGTCGCGGCTGTCGAAAGCCTGCTCGACGCTGCCGCGTATCAAGCAACGCTCTAAACGGTCCCACGGATCACAGCGCTCGTCGCGGGGCTCGCAAACGGTGATACTTCGACTGTGAGTTACGACCGAGAATCTTCCTGTCGACGCTGTCGCGTGTACTGCGACTGGGTGATTGATCCCGTCGGCTGCCTTGGTTGTTCGCGCCTCTACGCGTACGACGCACGAGATGGTCGGCGCTATGCCGGCTGCGTCGAGCGCGTCCATGCCGCCGAGGTTGATCTTGCCGTACTCGAGGAATGCGCCGAGGAAGAGCGAGCCTTTGGTGGGATCCGCGCGGTGCGCGTGCCACTACCGATTTGCAGCGCCACGATCGACTCAGCTTATCCGCGACGGTTGCCAGAGATTGGCTGTGTGAATCCGGAGTTCTATGAGCCACCGGGTGGCGGCACGTTCGTCGTTACGACGCGCGACGAGCCTTCGCAGCACGACGCGTAACACCCTGCTTGTGGAGCCCCCGCAGCGCCGTCAGTTCGGCAGCGTCTGGACCATTACCTTCGGCGCCAGGCGTCTCGAGCAGCATCGGTAGATCGGCGAGTGCAGGATGCGAGAGCGTCACCGCGAGGCCCTTGCCCATCTCGCCTTGGCCAACATTGGCGTGGCGATCTCGATTCGAACCACAGGCTGCAGCCGCGTCGTTGACGTGCAGACAACGCAGCCGTTCGATACCAATGCGTGTGTCGAGTTCGGTGACGAGCGCATCGAGCTGCTGGGGGTCTGTCACGTCGACACCCGACACGTAGGCGTGGCAGGTATCGATACACATCCCAAGTCGAGGGTGATCGACGGCGTTGATGATGCTCGCCAACTCGACCGGATCGCGACCGATGGTGCCACCAGCCCCAGCCGAATTCTCGAGCAGGAGCCACGGACCATTCAGGCGTTTCAGCGCCGTCTGCAGTTCCTTGACGATCTGGGGTAGCGTCGCTTCGAGGCCACGACCCTTATGGGAGCCGACGTGTAAGACAATTCCGTCGGCCGCGATCGCATTGGCCACATCGATCGTGTTGAGTAGAGCCGAACGGCTTTTCTTCAGGAGCTCGGGTTCATCCGTTGCGAGATTGATGAAGTAAATCGCATGGCAGGCGATGTACTGGACCTGACCGCTCTCCCGCGCGGCGCGCAGCACGGCGAGATCTTCCGGCTTGTGTGCGGTTGGCTTCCACGTGCGCGCACTCTGGATAAACACCTGCACGCCGTCGGAGCCAATCGCGGCGGCCCGCGCCGGCACGTTATGGAGTCCGCCAGCGGAGGAGATGTGGGCACCGGCGATCATCAGGCCAGCATAGGTGCCGACCCGGCGGCGACCTGACGGGCACAGCGGGGAGGGGCGGTACGGTTCAGGCATGTCGGTACGCGTCCGCTTCGCCCCATCGCCCACAGGATTTCTCCACGTCGGTGGCGTGCGCACTGCGCTCTACGTCTGGCTGTTCGCTCGCCACCACGGTGGCACCACGGTCCTCCGTATTGAAGATACGGACACAGAACGCGAAGAGGCCGGCGCGATCGAGCAAATCCAGCGCTCGCTCGATTGGCTGGGACTCGATTTTGATGAGTCGCCGAGCGCAGGCGGTCCACATGGCCCGTACCTTCAGAGCGAGCGTAGCGAGCACTATCAGGCCGCGGTCGACCGCCTGCTTGCCCAGGGTGATGCGTATCGCTGTTACCAGACGGCGGAAGAGCTCGAGGTGGCGCGCGCCGAAGCGCGCCAGACCGACGACCCAGCACTGCCGACACGGCTGCATCGCGATTTGACGGCGGAGCAGATTGCCGCCTTCGAGCAGGAGGGGCGCCCAGCGGTCATTCGCTTCCGCACTCCACTCGAGGGCGAGACGGTGATTGACGATCTCGTCCGTGGACGAGTCGTTTTTGAGCATCGACTGCTTGGCGATACCGTTCTCATGCGAGGCGGCGGACGACCTACGTACCAGTTGGCAAACCCGCTTGACGATCTCGAGATGGGCATCACGCACGTCATCCGTGGCGAGGACCTCTTGTCGTCAACACCGCGCCAGAAATTGCTCGTGGAGGCGCTCGGTGGAACATTTCCCCAGACCGCACATCTGTCGATGATTCTCGGTGCAGACAAGAAGCGCCTCTCCAAGCGTCACGGTGCGGCCAGCGTGGAGGAGTTCCGTGACGCGGGCTACCTACCTGAGGCCCTCGTCAACTTTCTTGCTCTCTGTGGCTGGTCATGGGACGGTGAGACCGAACTGATGAGCGTCGCTGAGCTCGTCGAGCGGTTCTCACTCGAGCGCGTCAACCCGGCGCCGGCAGTATTCGATCACGAGAAGCTGGCCTGGATGAACGGGCAGTATCTGCGCGCACTCGATGCAGAGGCGTACGCAAACGCCTTGCGCAGCTATTTGGAAGACGCTGGATCACCGCTTGCAAGCTCTGCACGACTTGAGGAACTCGTGCCTCTGGTCCAGGAGAAGCTCGGCGCATTCGGCGAATTCGATTCGCTTGTCGGCTCGTTGCTCGAAGCGCGTGAGCCTGAGGCGGAGTCGTGGCAGAAGCTGCTCAGCGACGAGAACGCTGGTCGCATTCTCGACGCAGCGATCACCGCCCTCGCGGGACTCTCGACCTTCGATGCGGACAGTGTGGAGTCGGCATTACGTGCTGTCTGTGAGGAACTCGAAATGAAGCCACGGCAGGCGTTTCTTCCGATCCGAATTGCGATTGCCGGTTCGACAGTCGCTGCGGGTCTCTACGAGTCAATTGCGTTTCTTGGACGCGAGGCCTCGCTGGAACGACTCGAGCGCGCTCGCGTCGCTGTTGCCAGTCTGTAAGCCAGCGCGCAGGAAGTTTGCGTTTTGGCGCGTATCGTGAGAGCAGATGGCGCCGCGCGAACGAACGAAGTCCAAGAGTGACGATCAGGACACGATCGAGACGCGTCCTCGGCGTGCCCGTGGTGTCTTCACAGCGATCATTGCCGCGATGGTCTTGATTGTCGTGACGGCTGTGGTGACGGCGATCGTGGTCGACGCAGTGCACGGTCGCTCAAATCCGGTTGTTGCCTCCGTCGCTGGCTCTGATTCGCAGACGAACGCGATCGACGCTGCGCGCGCCACCGGCTACAAAGATGGCGTACGTGACACGAAACAACAGGCTAACGATCAATTGAGTGCGCGGTATGACCAGGGCTTTGCCAAGGGCTACGCCAAGGGGCGCGATACTGCTACGAACAACACGGGTTCGGCAGGCGGCTATCAAGACGGATTTAATGCCGGCGTCAAGGCCGCCGTCGATGCGTACAAGAAGATCATTGATCAGGCCCAGCAGATCATCGCCCAGGCAAATCAGACACCGGTCGTGACAGTGCCCACCGTAACAACGGGGTAGGGCGCTTCGTTTTTCTCTCGGCCTATGATGGGTAGGCCCAAAGCGTGAAGTGCGCGCTCGCTGACCAGGGCATTCTTTGGTCGTAGACGGTACGTCGACAACGGAAGGTCTTACAACCATGCTGAGGAAACAATCCGCACGCTCGTTCGGCGTCAGTCTGATCGTGCTCGCTGTCTTCAGCGTGTTCGTCGCGCCGTCCTTCGCTCGTACAGCACCGAGCGCGCGCGTCAAGATCTCGGTCTTGAGCGCCGCAATGGGCAGCAACGATGCGACGGCCAATTCCTGTCCAGGCAGCTCGGCTACGGGTCTCGACAACTTGCCGGTTGTCTTCAACTGGTTTATTCGACCCACGTCGGTCAGAGCGAGTGATTTCACGATTACGAATCAGAACGGCACGAAAACCCATCCCATCTGTGCGCTGCAATATCCGCCAGACGAGCGGAACGAGCTCCAAACCATCAATTTGATTGGCTCGTTCGGTGAGTCGCAACCCGGCCAGCGCCCCGTCAGCGTGGAATTCTCTGGATCCCTTCAGGGGCGTCCCATTGGTGCGCGGCAATGGCGACCAGTCGGACCGCTACCTGCTCAGAAGATCGTTCAGGTAGAGGCTGCGCCCTCGATTGTCGACGCGTGGACGTTGACGCCCGCGCTCTACGCGGGGGATCGCAACCGCTGCAGCCCAGGAGTGGGCGCCACGTTCGTTCGCGTCGTCTGGTCGAACGGCATTACGGCCTACTCCGATAGCGGTGCGATCAGCGAGGTCGGCGATGCCATTACTGCGTCCTATCGGGCTGTCTACCGTCTCGCGGGCGGGGGGCTCAAGGCGTTCACGCCACTCGCCGTTGCTGACCTGCTTGATCATGGCGGGACAGCAGCGATGGACGACAACATGCACGACCTCTGTCTGCCGCGGGTTCCGCGTGGAGCGACGCTGCACGCAATCACGATCGGCGCCGACCTCGTTCAAGATCCGAACGGCGATCCAAACGACAGCCAGACGTTCATCGTTCGTCCGTAGCTGAGGAGCGTGGGGGACATCACATCCGCGCGGTTGTGATGTCCCCCCGTTATCCGTAATCCGTTCT
>CANKHS010000086.1 GCA_947481755.1 Actinomycetota bacterium
CCCGACCTCGGCGACATCGACGTCGCCGATCTCGAGGAGGCCGAGGCCAAGTCGGGCGTGACGATCGGTGAACACATCGTGCTGATGAACACGGGGCTGCACAATCGCCATTGGCCCGAGAAGTCGGCCTGCACATCGAACCCTGGCCTGACCGCTGCTGCCACGCACTGGCTGGCCGACCGCGGGTCGAAGGTGCACGGCGTCGAGGGTCCCTCGACCGACAAGGCTGGCACCAAGGGCTTTCCGTCGCACCGCGTCTGCCGCGATCGTGGCCTGGTGCACTACGAGTGGCTCTGCAATCTCGAGCAGCTCGTCGGCAAGGGCGAATTCCAATTTAGCGGCTTCCCACTCAAGTGGGTCGGTGGCACCGGCTCGCCCTGCCGCGCGATCGCGGAGGTGGCGTAATGACTGAGTACTACATGGAGCGCATGACCTGGAAAGAGGTCGAGGCCGTCATCGCCGAGGGCGTCGACGCGATCCTGTTGCCGATTGGCACGACCGAGCAACACGGTCCCCACATGCCGCTCGATACGGACTGCATCATCGCCCGCGGTATCGCCGAGCGCGCAGCCAAAGCAGCCGAGGAGGCTGGGTTGCGCGTCCTGATCGCGCCGACCCTCAACGTCACCCTGTCCTGGTACCACATGCAGTATCCCGGCTCGATGCGCCTCTCGACGACCACGTTCCTGCAGGTCTTCAATGAGGTTTGCGAATCGCTGCATCACCACGGCTTCCGCAACGTCATCGTCGTCAACGGCCATGGCGGCAACGTCGCGGCCCTCACCGTCGCAGTCAACTACTACCTCGAGACGACCGCGCGCCGCGTGTTCCTCTTGCAGTGGTGGGAGTTGGCCGGCGACATCATCGGCACCGTCGAAGGCCCTGGTATCCACGCGGAGGAGGCCGAGACCTCGATCGCGCTCGCCGTTGGCCAGCGCGTGTTGATGGACGAGGCGACGATCGATGCGTGGGATCGTGGCGAGGCAGTCAAAGAGGCGGGCCACACGTGGACCTCGCTCGGCAAGTACAACCTCGCCCACAAGGGGCCGGGCGTCACCGTGCCGATGGACATGCTGCGCGACATCTCCGAGTCGGGTGTGGTGGGCGACGCACGCCGCGCCACGCCCGAGCTGGGCCAGCGCATCCTCGATACCCTGATCCCACGCGTCGTGACCGTCATTAAGGACATGTCGGAGACCGCACCACGCGAGTAAATACAGGAAAACGGGGCATAGAGTTGGGGTACCTCCCCCACCAAAGGATGTCGGAATGTCCTCCCCTGCTTCCCCCAGCACAGACAACCGTGGACAGCGCGTACTGGTGTTAATCGTCGCCGAGTGTGATGGCGAGAGGGTCGTTGCCGAACTCATGCGCCATCGACACACACATGCCGAGATCAAGCTTGTCGCGCCCATTGTTGGCAATCGGCTGGAGTACTACATCTTCGGCGACGACCATAAATCCCGACCCGAGGCGCAACAGCGCTTAGACGATGTCGTGAAAGCATTCGAAGGGCACGACGTGCGCGTTACGGCCCAACTTGGCGACATGAACCCGCTCCAGACGATCGAAGATGAGATCGTCACGTTCGCGCCTGACGAACTCGTGATCGTGGTACATCCTGACAACGAGCAGCGTTGGTTCGAACGACATCTGCCCGAGGATGCCCGGAATCGCTTTGGACTGCCCACAACGATTTTGCATTCAGCACCGACGCCAGCCGTCGCCTAGCGATCGAGGGGGACACGACAAGCCCCGGTTTGTCGTGTCCCCCTCGATCCCGTAGGGTCTTGGAGATGCGACGGCTCCAAGGATTCGTGCGTGCCTGCCACGCACCACCGACCGTTGCCGTCTCTGTCGTCATGACGGTCTTCGCGTGGAGCCTTGGCTGGCAGGGCTGGTCGCTCGCACTGGTCTTTGTGACGGTCCTCGTCGGCCAACTCTCGGTTGGTTGGAGCAACGATGCCTTTGATGCTGCGGTCGACGCCCGTGCGGGCCGACTGCGCAAGCCAACGGTCCAAAACGTTGTCTCCGCGCGCGCACTCTGGACCTCTGCGTCGATCGCCCTCGTCGGAGCGATCGTGCTGAGTTGGCTCGTCGCTGGCCCGATCGGCGGGTCGTTTCACATCTTCGCGATCGCGATGGGGTGGCTCTACACGATCGCCCTCGTCCGTACCTCGTGGTCGTGGCTCCCCTACGCCCTCGCCTTCGGCGCGATGCCGTTCTTTCTCTCACTCGGGCTCGACGGCGAACTTCCACCCACGTGGACTGTTCTTGCCTTTGCCACCGTCGCCGTCAGCGGGCATCTCGCCAACGCCCTGCCCGACCTCGAAAGCGATCGTGCGGCTGGGCTCGGTGGCCTCGCCGTGCGACTCGGTGAGCGCCGCTCGGTGCTGCTCTGCTGGGCACTCCTGGCCGTCGGAACCGCCGTCATCGGACTCGGTACCCTCGGACGCTCGCCACTCACCACCATCGTCCTCGTGGTGGTCTACCTGCTCGCTCTCGCCATTGGTTCTCGACAGACAGACCATGCCCGCCGCTTCCAGGCGCTGCTCGTGATCGCCATCGTCGACGTCATCGCGATCGCGGTCTTGCCTGCCCTGTAAGGGTCAGTGCGGCCGAGAGGACGGCGGACGTTCCATCTCGAAGATCTCACCCGGATGGCTGTAGGCGTTGCCACCAAGACGGCCGAGCGGATGCAATAGCCTCGGGTCGATGCGACCGTCGTCGTAGATGTCGTCACGCACATGGAACGCCACGACCTCGCAGACGAGCACGAGGTACTGGTTCTCGCCTCCGTCACGTCCGATCGGGACGCGTTGGCTGACCCGACACTCGAGCGAGACAGGCGACTCCGCAACCCGTGGTGGCGCGACAACCCGCGACGGCGACGTCGTCAGCCCCGCCAGCTTCATTTCGTCGACGCCGAAGGCGTGCTCGCCGGCGGTGGTGTTCATTGCCTCGGCCAACTCGTCGGTGACGACGTTGACGACGAGTTCCCCGGTGGCAAGCGCATTGACGCCCGTGTCTTTGAACTCCCCATCGCGATGCCTGCCAATCGACACGATGATGCTCGGCGGATCAGCACCCACGGCCTGAAAGAACGAGAACGGCGCGAGGTTGACGCGACCCTGCTCATCCATTGTCGTGACCCACGCGATCGGACGCGGCACGACACAGTCGACGAGCAGTCGGTAGGCCTGGCGGCCAGGAAGGTCGGACGGTTCGATGATCATCGGAAAACCCCGATCAGTATGCCTCCCGAGACCACGAGCAACATTGCCAATACGATGCGCGCACCAATGCCATCCGACTTACCGAGCAACAGCCAGGCAAAGAGCACGGTCCACATTGACTGCATCGCATTGAGCGGAGCAAAGACGGTGACACGACCGATCTCGAGTGCCACCACGAGTGCAAGGTAGGCCGAGGCAAAGACGACACCAGCCGGGATGAACGAGCGGAAGACCGAGCGGTACTCCGTCAGCACGGCTCCGCGACGCGAGATCGTGGCGTAGATGGCGACCGCCACGGCGGCACCGATCAGTGTCCACGTCGTGGCGGCTCGCGGATCCATTTCGCTCGCACCGTCCAGCATGCGCACCGCGTTGTCGCGCACGGCAAAGAGCAGGGCACAGAAGAAGGCGAAGAGCATGCCGCGCGCACGGAAACCCGGTGGCAAGTTGCGATCCCAGGCCAACGAGGCCCCACCGATCACGATCAGCACCGTGCCTGCCACCAGACCGATCACGAGCGCCTCGCCACGGAAGGCGACGGCGATGATGGTCGCCAAGAGCGGCGCCGTGCCGATCATGATCGCGGTCCGGCTCGCGCCAACCTCGCGAACCGCTACGACAAACAGAATCTGCGAGATACCCGGCACAACGATGCCCAGCGCAAAGTAGCCCGCAGCCATCCGAAGCTCGAGGAGATCGCCACCCTTGCCGGTCAGAACCGTCACCACAAGCACCATCACGGCCGCAGAACTCGTAATCACCATCGCACCCACGAGCGCGTTTGGCTGACGCATCAAACCACGACGCACGAGCGTGGTCAGGAGACCAAAGAGCACCCCGGCGAGTACGCCAATTCCCACGGCAAGCATCCGACCACCATACCGCGCGCGCAACCAATCCACCGTCGACCGATGTTTTTCACCCAAACGGCGGTATGATCGCCCGCATTACGTTTCACGAGTGAGGGGAATCAGATGCTCAAGGTCATCCGTGGCGGCACCGTCGTCACCGCAACCGACACTACGAAGGCGGATGTCCTGATCGATGGCGAGACGATCGCCGCGGTCGGCACGTTCGACAACGTTGACGCCGAGGTCATCGACGCGTCTGGCTGCTATGTACTCCCAGGCCTAATCGACAACCACACGCACATGTCGATGCCGTTTGGTGGCACGACCAGCGCCGACGACTACGACACGGGCACGCAGGCTGCTGCGGCGGGCGGCGTGACAGCGATCGTCGACTTCGGTCTGCAGATGGAGCCCAACGGTCTGCAGTCGTCGCTCGATCAGTGGATGGGTCGCGCCGAGGGTGCCGCCCACGTGGATTACGGCTTTCACATGGCGATCACTACCGCGGACACGCAGACCTTCAAGGACATGCAGGCGATGGTCGACCAGGGCGTCTCGTCGTTCAAGGTCTTCCTGGCCTACAAGGGTGCCCTGATGGTGACCGACGATCTCTTTATGCAGGCGCTTGAGCGCTCGAATGAGGTCGGCGGCATCGTGCAGGTCCACGCCGAGAACGGCTGGGTCATCGATCACCTCGTCAACCAGGCACTCGGTAACGGCCAGACCACGCCGATCTATCACGCACTGACGCGTCCCGAATCGGTCGAGGCCGAGGCGACGGGTCGCGCGATCCGTATCGCAGAGATGGTCGATGCACCGGTCTACATCGTTCACGTCTCGTGCGAGGCAGCGGCACAGGAGATCATCAACGCCCGCGCCCGCGGTGTGCACGCCTACGGCGAGACCTGCATTCAGTACCTGTTCCTCGACATTGAGGATCTCAACCGGCCAGCACCGGAGGGCGCGCGCTACGTCTGCTCGCCTCCACTGCGCGATGCGTCGAACCAGGACTTCATGTGGGATGCCCTTAACTTCGGGCACCTGCAGTCGATCTCGACCGACCACTGCCCGTTCAACGACGAGCAGAAGGCGCTCGGCAAGGACGACTTCTCGAAGATCCCGAATGGCCTCTCCGCCGTTCAGCACCGACTCGCCTTGATGTGGGAGCACGGTGTCAAGACCGGCCGCATGTCGCCAAGCAAGCTCGTCGATGTCACGTCGACGGCGATTGCCAAGCAGTTCGGCATGCATCCGAAGAAGGGCACGATCGCTGCCGGCGCCGATGCCGACCTTGTGATCTTCGATCCGAACCGCGAGCACGTCTTCTCGACAGCCACGGCCTTCTCGAACGTCGGCTACGACCTGTTCGACGGCCGCAAGACCTCCGGCTCCGCTCGGCAGACACTCTCGCGCGGCACAGTCGTGTTCGATGACGGCAAGATTCTCACGAAGCCCGGCCACGGCCGCTTCATCAAGCGCGGCTCGTTCAACCCCGCGACGCACGGCGACGCGACAGCGTAAGACTCAGGGGAGGACATCACAACCGCGCGGATGTGATGTCCTCCCTACGCACAACGCCGCTGACCTGATCACGCCGACGTACGCACGTGCTGGCACCTCACCCATGGCACCCTATCCCTGTGGACTCCGCTACCGCCCGACACATCCTCGTCCATGGTTCGAATGGACCAACGCCCTGTGGCCTAACGATTCGGATCGTTGCGGGCCTGCTCGATTTTGGGGTGTTGGTTGTCGTCTTGTTCTGGCTCGCAGTCTTCACGCGCGTGCCCACCGCTGACGGTGGCTTCGATCTTCCGGTCTGGTC
>CANKHS010000087.1 GCA_947481755.1 Actinomycetota bacterium
AGGCGTGGGCGTGCCGCGACATGAATCGCCGCCAGCCACATCACCACGAAGATCCCCATCCCGTAGCGCGGCAGAGCGAGGTAGGTCCCGGCGAGTACCGGCAAGAGCACGGCCAGGGCGCCGTAGAGCAGGTACTCGCTCGGCAGTCGCCGCCGGAACGCCCCCTCCAGGAGCAGCAGGCCCCACGTCATGGCAAACAGCGTGTCACCGATGTACATCGCCCGAGAGAGATCGTGCGTCGCGACAATCAGACCGTTCAGCACCGCGATCGGCAGACCCAGGACGAGCATCACATTGATGCCACGCCCCCACCCAGCCGCCTGCGCCGTCTGCGTCGCAAACGGGTTGCCCGTGCGGTAATAGAGGTACGCGCCGAAGGCAACGTAGGCGAGTGGCAGCAACAGGAGTGGCACGAGGCAGAGCACGAATCGCCAACTGAATCGCCGACCCTGGTCCTTCCAAATGCGCACGCCCATCGATGGCACGAGCAGAATGCCGGTCGGTCGCGACAGCACCGCGAGCGCACCAACCAGCGATGAGGAGATCAGTCGCCGTCGCTCAAGCAGCGCGAACGTCGAGACCGTCAGGAGCAGATAGACACTCTCGGTATAGACGGACGAGAACAGGTAGGCGGCCGGAAAGAACGCCGTCAGCCAGACAACGCGCCGCGCAATCTTCGTCCCCGAGCGGTCCTCGACAACGCGGTAGAGAACAACCATTGCCACGAAGAAGCAGACCGTCGAGACAAGCACACCCGCGGCGAGGTAGCTGAGCGACAGGTAGGCGTGCACGTACCGTACGAGCATCGGATAGAGCGGCGAGAACGCGACCCCATTGCCGTGCGCGACCGTCGGGTCGTAGCCGTAGTCGGCAATCCGCTGGTACCAAACGCCATCCCAGGCCCCAAACGGCGCCAACAGTGCGCTGCTGAAGCTCTGCTCTGGGTCTCGCCGAACGAGTCCGATCGCACCGACCACGACGAACGTCAAGACACGCGACAACGCGCCAATCGCAAGAGGATAGCGCCAGCCGGTCAGGCGGACGCTCATGCTCGGCGCGTCGGCAGGGACGACGGCCATCGTCGACGCTAGGCGGACTCGGGCTTGCGCGCGATGACGGTAAAGATGTCACCGAAGCTGACACCAACCGTGCGCTCGGCCAAGCCGATCTTCTCGAGCACGCTGTTGATGGCGTGGCCGACAGTCGGCGAGTAGGCATCGAAGCGCGAGGCGAGGTACGTCAGGCGCACGCGACGCACATGGGTCGAGACCTCAGCGATCTCAAAGCCCTCACGGCGCAGCATCTCGCAGAGTGTCTGGCGCGAGAAGTAGACGAGGTGCATCTGCATGTACCACGGCCAACGCTTACCGAACAGCTTCGCGAACATCGACTCGACGTCCATCGTCGAGACGGCAAAGATGCCCCCAGGGCGCAGTGCACTATGGATCGCACGGATGTCGAGTGCGGGATCGGGCAGGTGCTCGATGACGTCCCAAAGTGTGATTACGTCGTAGCCGCCGTCAGGCAGCGGCGCATCTTCGATTGCGCCGCAATGCACATTGCCATTGATGCGCGAGTTGGCGATCTCGGCACCCCAGCGCGACGGTTCAACACCCGCAACTTCGAAGCCCGCATCTTGCGCGAGCGTGAGGAACGTACCGACGTGGCACCCAACGTCGAGCAGGTGCCCGGAGCGGCGAAACTTCTGGACCTCCGCGAGGCTCTCGGAGAACGTCTCGATTCGACCCTGCTCCTCTTCGATGTACTCCTGGTCCTCGACATCGCCGTAGTTCTCGACGACGGCCTCGTGATGCGGGCGGGGATTCATGTACACGAGATGGCACGAGCGGCATTCGACGATGCGGCCGTGCTCACCAAAGGCGCTTGAGGTGCAGGTGTAGTGGACGCGCGGGTCGGCCACGCGGGTACCAATCGTGTCCTCAATCTTGACGCGATAATCGTCCGCGCCACAGAGCGGGCAGCGCACATCAACCTGGGCCGAGGGGCGCTTGTCTTGCGCCGTCGTGTCCTGCGTATCGGCCTTGTGGTTGTTACTCATTTAGTGGTACTCCCGAAGCGTGCACTGGCGATTGGCGGAGGAAAGGGACCGGCGAGGCGGTGAAGCCGGCCGGGACGGGCAATCAATCGCCCTGCGGCCCACCAAGCGAACAGTGCGACCGCGATACCTACGAGGATATCGGAAACGTAGTGATCTGCGAAGTACACGATGCAGAAGTACATCGCCAGTGGGTAGAGGCACATCACGTAGCCAAATCGTCGATGCCAACGCAATGCGAAGATCGCGACGAGTGTGGAGTACGCCGTGTGCAGGCTCGGCACGGCCGCATAGGGGTTCGACAACATCAGACTCTCGATGAACGACTTGCTCGCCGTGATGGGCGATGCATCGGCCTGGGCGTAGCCGATCTTCGTCATTTCGGGCAGGAGGCCAATCTGCGCAGCTGCCCATGGTGGCGCTGCGGGATAGATCAGAAAGATCAATGCGCCAATCATCGAGCAGCCGACGATTGTCAGCAAGGCGCGATAATAGAGAGCACGGTTTTCGAGCCAGATCAGCAGGAGTAGCGTGGGTGGCACGATGAAGTGCGCCCGATTGAGCAGGCCCAGGATCTGGTCGTACCACGTGATTTGACCGGTCCAGAGCAGGTCTTGCAAGACGACCGTGAGGTTATGCCCGAAGAAGATGAACTCGTCGAACTTGAGGTGTGGCAGGTAGTACGGCTCGGGGTTGAGCAGATGCGCCACGCCACGCAGTTCCTCGTACACAAAGATGCCGATGATCAGCGGCAAAAAGTCACGGACGTAGCCCTTGCCAACCCCGAGTACGAGCGCGGGGACGAGCAGGATCAGAAAGTAACGATCAGGCGAGAGGTAGATGCCTTTGATCAGGATCATTCCGCCGAGTCCGACGAGGTACCCAAGGATCAGAGCGACAATGCGAGTGCGGGTCCAGAGCGGCGGCCCAGCGGGCAGCAGCGGCGCGGCGTGGATAGCGCCACCGGCGGTCGGGGAATCAGTTGGCACCATCAGTTCGTTCTCCTACGCAGGGTACTTCCCTTGTCTGAGAAGTGGTGCATCCGCGCCAACCCCGCCAACGAAACGTCTAGCGATGACTCCACTGCCCACGCCCGCCGATCAACTCCAGGCTCTCCGAGCGACGGTCGGTGTGGCCGAACCCCCACGCGGATTTGTCCTGGTGGAGGGAGTCGACGCCGAGAAGTTCCTCCAAAACCTGCTCTCGCAGGAGTTGCGTGGCATGACGGTTGGCGAGTCCCGTCAGGCGCTGTTTCTGACGGCGAAGGCGCGCGTGATTGCCGACCCGCGGGTCACGTTGCTCGACGAAGGGCGCTACCTGCTCGATCTCGATCCGGTTGGAGTCGACGCGCTGGTGGGTGGACTGACGCGCTACCGCCTCGGCGCCAAGGTCGTGATCGACGCGACCGCCGATTGGAGCCTCGTGTCACTGATCGGACCAGAGGCCGAGAGCATCTCAACGGACGGCGTGCGCATTGTCGGCCTGCTGGGCGACCTCCCACGCGTCGATGTGCTGGTCCCAGTCGATCAGCGTGAGGCGATCGTCGCAGCTGCCGTCGCAGCAGGGGCAACGCCCGTCGAGCCAGCCGCGATCGAGGCATTGCGTATCGAGACGGGCGCCGTTCGTCTTGGCCACGACGTCGACGAGCGCTGGATGCCCGCGGAGGTCGACCTCGTCGAGACGACGGTATCGTTCGAGAAGGGCTGCTTCATCGGCCAAGAACCCGTCACCCGCCTGCACCGCCGCGGCCACGCCAATCGCGGCCCACGCCGGCTGGCACTCGATGCAATCGTCGAGCCAGGCACAACACTCGAACTCGACGGCAAAGACGTCGGTGTGGTCACCTCCGTGGCCACTACTCCCTGGCTCGTTGAACCGCGGGCCATCGGCATCGTGCGCGTCGACGTGCCGGCGGACGCAGCCTTGGTGGCTGGTACCGCAACCGCCACCACGCTGGGGTAGGCAGCAACGAGAAGAGGGCCCCGGCTGGTGCCGAGGCCCTCTCGTTCTCTATGCGCCCGGGACGATTCGAACGTCCGACTTCTGCCTCCGCAAGGCAGCGCTCTATCCACTGAGCTACGGGCGCGCAGCGAGTGCGCAGAATACCGGACTTCCGGTAGTCGGCGCGCCCATCAGTACGGACGGACGGCGCCAGCGAAGCTGCTGGACGAACCGAGGTCCGAAATCTTGACGACATCACCGGTCTGTGGAGCGTGGATAAACTGCCCGCCGCCGATGTACATACCCACGTGGCCCAGGTCCGATCCAAAGAAGATGAGATCGCCTGGTAGCAACTGATCCGAGGGTACGTGTGCACCCTCATTCCATTGATCGCCCGTGTAGTGCGAGAGGCTAATGCCGATCTGCCCGTACGCGTACATCGTCAGCCCCGAACAATCAAAACCACCCGGTGCAGCACCACCCCAGACGTATGGGGTACCAAGGAATTGCATGGCCGCGGCCACAGCCTGCGAGCCAATCGAACCATCGGTCGGCGGCAATTGGATCGCGCTCCCCGAATCACTACTACCGCCGCTGGATCCGCCATCAACGGAGCCACCAACAGAAAACTGATCGTTCCCGGCCGCACCGGTTGCTGCCTGGGTAGCCGCGAGTGCCGCCAGCGCCTTACGGCGCATCTCGTCTTGGCGTGCCTGCTCCTCTTGGATCAGCTGAGCGATTTCGCCTTCGAGCCCCGACACCAGAGCCTTCTCCTGCGCGATGCCCTGGTTGATCGCCAGCTTCTCCTGCTGGCGTTGAGCCTGCAACGTCTTCGCACGGTCCTGCGATACCTGCAGGTCGTGACGCTGACGCTTGAGCGTCGTCTTGCTCTGCTGGAGCCCACCAATGAGGTCCGCGGCCTGGTGCTGCGAGCGGTCGAACAATTCGGAGACCGCGAGAATCTGCGAGAGCGACTGCTGCCCAAGCACTGAGGCAACAAGATCCGGCTCACCGACGCGGTACGACTCCTGCAGTTTTGCGCTGAGCGCGGTCTGCGAGACCTTCAGGTTCGACTCAGTGACAGTGATCTGCTTCTGGTTAAACGCAATATCGGCGTTGACCTGCTTGAGCTCTTCCATCGCCTTGTTGTATCGCTCGATCGCTGGCTCGAGTTGCGCCCCGAGCTCTGCCAACTGGGCGCGTGCGGCCTCGGCCTGCGCACGCTTGTTTGCCATGTCGCTCTTCGGCGAGGCCGAGACGGGTAGGGCAGCAACCAGCGCAACGCCAAGAATGGCGATCACAAGGATCAGACGGACGACGGATGTGGAGTGACGGCGAGGCAAGCGGAGTCTTCGGGTTCGCACCGTTGCTGCAGATTCCTGCGCAGCGATGCACTCAATCACCGTCAACGAGACGACAATTGCGCCGAAAGGCGTGGTTTCTTGATCTCGCTCACCGTACCATCGGTTTTTCAAAAAACGCATTGCGGTTGTGCAACAGCGGCGTACCGATTGCCGCCCAACGGCTCCTCGGTTGCGCATCGAACCAGAAGACGGCACTATCACCCCATGGACGTTGTCTGGTGGGTCATCGCCGTGTTGGCGATCTTTGGGATCGTGCTCTATTCCGTGGGGCAGGTGCTGCTCCGCGGCCCAGCCACCTCTGGTGTACCCAAATCGGGCGGCACACTCATGCTGGTTGGCGGGACGATGGTCGTGACGGCGATCATCCTCGCGATCGCGCACGTCGCACTCGGCCTGTTCTGACCCGCGCGCAGGAGACGCGGGCGCTGGTATCGTGCTGCGCAGAGGCGAGATAGCTCAGTTGGTAGAGCACGCGACTGAAAATCGCGGTGTCCCCGGTTCGAGCCCGGGTCTCGCCACTCTCG
>CANKHS010000088.1 GCA_947481755.1 Actinomycetota bacterium
CGGCCTTGGAGCGAGCGGTGCACGCAGGCAGCATACGCCTCCTCTCACAGCGTGCCGGTGCTGATTGCCTCTGCGACCGTTGCGGCCCGAGCGCGAATCCGTGCCTGCTCCTCGGCTGCGAATCGCTCCCAGCCCCGGGCAGCCTGCGCAGTGCGCGGGTTCGCGGCCAAGCGCGCATGGTGGCGGGCGGTGAAATCCCAGTAGAGCGTGGTAAAGGGACAGGCGTCATCGCCGGTGCGCTGGCGCGGATCGAAGCGACAGCCGCTGCAGTGCCCGGTCATGCGCTTGAGGTACGCGCCACCGGCCGCGTACGGTTTCGTCGCCATCAGACCACCATCGGCATGCAGGCTCATGCCGGTGACGTTCGCTTGCATCACCCAGTCGTAGCCGTCGGCGAAGCGCTCGCGAAACCACGCGTTGGCGGCCTGCGGTTCGGTACCGAGCAGGAGCATCAGGTTGCCGGCAATCATCAGACGATCGATGTGATGCGCCCACGCGTAGCGCTCGACAGTGTCGGCGACGTGTTGGACGCACGCGAGGTCGGTCGTCGCCTCGCCCGTCAGGGCCGGGGGCACGGGAGCGTGTGCATCGAGCTCGTTGAGGGCCGCGTAACCCGGCATCTCGCGCCAGTAGACCCCGTTGACGTACTCGCGCCAGCCAAGGATCTGCCGGATGAAGCCCTCGACGGAGGCCAGCGGGGCAGTACCGGCACGGTAGGCAGCCTCGGCCGCGGCGATGCATTCGCGCGGCTCAAGCAGACCGATGTTGAGGAGAGGCGAGAGCGTCGAGTGCCGCAGCCATGGGTCATCAGGGTCACTGACATCTTCGAACGGACCAAAGCCAGCGAGACGCTGCTCGACAAAATCCGTCAGCCACCTGAGGCTCTCGGCCCGCGTGGTGGGGAGCCAGAAGTCCTCGGCTCGACCAGGCAGGCCCGGGGCGCATCGATCGATGTCGGCCTGCACGGCTGCGAGCACGGTGTCGTCGTGATCGATGGGTGGTGGTGGCGTCGGCCGCTCGCGTTCGTCGCTGCGACGCCAGGCGGCGAAGGTCTCGCGGTTGTCGGTATCGAACGACCACTTGCCGCCGCACGGCTCACCGTCGTCCAGCAGCACGTCGTGCTCTCGGCGCATCCACGCGTAAAAATCCTGCATCCGCAGCCGACGTCGCGTCCCTGCCCACTCGGAAAACTGCTCGCGCCCACAGAGAAAGTGCGAGTCGAGAGTGGTCTGGATTGGGCAGCCGATGGCCTCGGCGAGCCGCAGCAGGTTGGCCTGTGCCTGCCACCCCGGTAGCTCCATCACGAGCACTTCGGAGGCAGCGTGGTTCGTCACCGCGAGCTTGAGGGCGTCGGCGAATCCGAGCTCGAGCTCCAGACGAAACTCGTCGACCTGCCAGCCGTCGGCGCGCAACTGCTCTGCGAAACGTCGCATGGCAGTCAGAACCAGCGTGACCTTGTGGCGGTGTAGACGTCCGCGCAGGACGTGTGGCAGCGCTTCGATCAGCACGACGCGGTCGTGGTCACGATCGGCGATGGCGAGGGCGCTGTTACGCAGCGATAGCTGCGTGCCTTGGATCCAAACCAGGCGGGTTATGAGGTCTCCGTGATGACCTGCTCGTTGGGGCACCAGTACGTCGTGCGCCCGCCGACGGTGGCGCGCTCGAGTTCGCAGCTGCAACGTGGGCACTGGCCGCCACGGCGAGCCCGCGCGAAGCGGCCTTTGCCCGAGCCACCCTTCGGCGTCAGAGCTTCGCGCAGGGCGAGTCTCAGAGACGAGCGCAGCTGATTGAGGGCGTCTGTCGAAAGCGTCCCCGCTGGCTGTCGGGGATTGATCATCGCGTCGAACAACGCTTCGTCGGCGAGCAGGTTGCCCACACCGGCGAGTACTGCCTGGTCGAGCAGGCGAGCTTTGATCGGTGCGCGGCCCGCCCCGACCCGCTTGCGGAAGGCTTGCGGAGTAATCGTCAAGGCGTCGGGTCCGAGCTTGTCGATGCCGGCGCCGAGGTGCGCGCGCGACAACCGCCGCTTGTCGCGGAGGGCGACGCGCGACCCGTCGTCAAAGACAATGGTGATGCGGTCCCAGTTGCGTGGCGAGGGCTTCGGTGCGCTGCGAATTGATCCGCCCATGCCGAGATGCAGTCCCAGCTCGTGTCCACTGTTGGTTTCGAGCCAGAGAAACTTGCCGTGGCGTCCCGCCGCGGTCACGATTGATTCGCGCAGCGCGCTATCGATCTCGCCCGGCTCGTGTGGGCGGCAGACCCATTCGTCGTCATCCTCGACGTGAACAATGCGCAGACCGACGCAGAGGCGTTCGAGCGTCCGGCGCGCCTTCTCGGCTTCGGGTAGCTCCGGCATATACGACTCTTCGCGCGGCGTCGTGCTGCGGCGCGAGGCACGGCGGCGTTTCGGAACGGCAGGCGACATTTTGGGCCCGGGCCCAAAATGTCGCCTGCTCGCTCATCGCATCAAAGGCAAACCCATGGCAAACTCGTGCCTATGGCTGACGTGATCGTGATTGGAGCGGGTCTCTCGGGTCTGCGTTGCGCTGGCCTCGTGGCCGAGCGCGGGCTCGAGGTCGAGCTCGTCGAGGCGTCTGACGGCGTTGGTGGCCGTGTCCGCTCCGATGCTGTTGATGGCTTTGTGCTCGACCGTGGCTTCCAGGTGTTGTTCGATGGCTACCCGGAGGCGCAGCGGGCGCTCGATCTCGAGGCGCTCGACCTCCGCGCCTTCCTGCCGGGTGCAGACATTTGGTGGGACGGGCGCATGCGCACGGTTGGTCACCCACTGCGCGACCCACGCTCGTTGCCCGATGCGCTGCGCGCAGGTTTGGGCAAGCCACGCGACATTCGGGCTGCCGCCAAGTGGCTGCGCGAAGCGCGTCCATTGGCTACGGCGACCGCGCCTGAGGTGACAGCCGACGAGCGCCTACGTTCGCTCGGCTTCTCGGACGACATTCGCGAGCATCTGCTGCGCCCGCTCTACGCCGGCGTATTTCTTGACCGCGAGCTTGGTGTCTCGAGCCGTCTGATCGACCAGGTTTTCTTGCAGATGGCGGGGGGGCGTACGGTCGTGCCGGCTCGCGGCATGGGGGCTATTTCTGAGCAGCTGGCAGCACGACTACCTGCGGGCACAATTCGACTCAACGAACGGGTTGCAAAGGTTGGCAAGCGCAGCGTGACGCTCCAGTCGGGCGAAAAACTGCGCGCGGAGATTGCGGTGGTGATTGCCGCAGGCACCGTCGATACCTGCACGCTGGCGGGTGTCGAAGCACCTGCGCCCCGCGGTTCGACGTGCCTCTGGTTCGACGCTCCCGAGGCACCCGCCGGGCGCCGCATCGTGCTTGATGGTGATGGGGTCGGCCCCGTCAACAATGTCGCGGTGATGAGCGCTGTTGCACCGTCCTACGCTCCGTCCGGCCGCTCACTGGTCGCGGCGTCGTGCGTTGGCTTACCGTTTGCCGGAGATGATGCGGCGCTTGAGTCGGCCGCGTACGCTCAACTCGCGGGCTGGTTTGGCGGCCGCGTTGATACGTGGCGCCTGTTGCGGACCGATCGCATTGAGTGGGCTCAGCACGCCCAGCCACCTGGTTCACTCAGTACGGGTGCGCGGTGGTTGCGGGACTCCGTCGTGTTGTCGGGCGACGGCACCGAGAACGCCTCGATCGACGGTGCGCTGCGCGCAGGTCGTCGCGCCGCAGATCTCGTACTCGCGGGTGTTGTTGGTCAACAGTCGCAGGTGTCGTCATGAAGGTTGTGGTCGTTGGCCTTGGCGCGATGGGGTTACCAACCGCGCGGGTGCTAGCCGAGCGTGGCCACGACGTGATTGGTATTGATCGGCACGGCATCTCGGCGCCGGCCGGCTCGTCGGCAGGTGAGACCCGCATCTTTCGGCTCGCCCATGACCGGCCAGAGGACATCCGCCTCGCACGCCGCGCACTCGAGTTATGGCGCGAGTTAGAGCAGCTGAGTGGCGAGCAGATCATCGACCAGGTCGGCCTGATTCTCCGTGGCGAGCCGGTGCCCGCTTGGGTGACCGCAATGCGTGACGAGGGGCTCGCCGTCGAAGAGCTCGATGCAGCTGGTGTTGAACGCGTCTTTCCCGAATTGGCGTTTCGTCCAGACGAGCCCGCAGTCCTGGTCCCTGCCGATGGAGTCGTCTTTGCGCGGCGCGGCCTGGCGGCCATCGCCGCTGCAGCGCGAGCCGCTGGCGCCGAGCTGGCGATGCCTGAGCGGATGCTGGAGATCACCGAGACACCAGCGGGCGTGCGTGTGACGACCGATCTGCGCGTGATCGAGGCCGATGCGGCAGTCATCGCGGCCGGGCCGTGGGCGGAGGAGTTGCTACCGCCGCTCGGCTTTAGTCTCCCGCTGGTCCCAGCGATTGGGCAGGTCTCGTACTGGCGTGGTGGTGCGGCTTGGGAGCGTCGCCCCTCGCTTGTCGATTTTCAGGAAGACGGCAAGATGGGCGTCTACGGTCTACCGACGCCGGGCAAGGGCTACAAGATTGGTCTTGATTATGGAGACGAGGACGCCTGGTTTTCTGATGCCACCGAGTGGGCACGCCGCGAGTTCGAGGAGGAATGCAACCGCGAGTGGGTTGCAAAGCACGCGCCCGGCCTCGTCACGGATGGCCCGTACATGACCGAGGCCTGTCCGTGGACAATGACTCCGGATGCCGAGTACACGTACGGTCGGCGTGGGGCGATTGTGGTCGCGGCGGGCTGCTGTGGACACGCCATGAAGTTCACGCCCGTACTCGGCGAGATCCTCGCCGACTTGACGGAAGGCCGAGAGTTGTGGCCGGACGCCAAGGCCTTCGCGCTCGAGCGGATCCCCGCCGAGATGCCCTTCACGCGCTACGAGACGCCGATGGGTTCGCGCATCTCGCTCTGACGTCAGACCCGTGGGTTTGATCGGGTAGGTGCGCACCTCGTGTCACCGAACGTCGAAATCCACCACAATGCGTGCAATGGAACGCTTTGCCGAACTTGCGCAGACCGACGCGCCCCACCTCGACGTGCTGGCGCTCGCGATTGCCAGCGCGTTGCGCGAGGTTGATAGCGATGCCGCGCTTGCCGAGCTCGACCGGTTGGCGGGCGAGGTCGTGCGTCATGGCCTGGGGGAGACGCCCGACGAGCAGCTCGACGCGCTCGCCGCCGTGTTGGGTCGGCACGAGGGCTTCGCGGGCGATGTGGAGGAGTACGACCATCCCAACAACTCGATGCTCGACCTCGTTCTGCAGCGACGACGCGGACTGCCGATCCTGCTCAGCGTCGTCTGGATCGAAGTGGGGCGGCGGCTTGGCCTTCCCCTACGGGGGGTTGGTCTACCGGGCCACTTCGTAGCGGCGTACTTCGGGGACGGTGGTCCGATCCTGATCGACCCGTTCAAAGGTGGCGTGCGTATGCCCGGAGTCCCCGCTGGTGTGACGATCGAGGCGACCCCGACCCACCAGACCGCGCTACGCATGCTCTCGAACCTCGTGGGCTCGTATGAGCGCCGTGGCGACGTCGGCAGGACACTGATTGCCGCCAGAATGCGCCTAGACCTACCGTTGGACGACCGTGATCGCCGGGTCATGGAGTTTGATCACAAGCGCGTCTCCGCGCGTATGAACTAGTCGGACATTCCCCCGACCCGTCGCGAACGATTAGGATCTCACCATGCATTCGTCCTACGCACTCAACTCCGAGGATTTCGACGTCATTCGTGATGGCGCGTCCGCTCCACTCGCAACCCTCTGGCCCGGTGGTTACAAGAACGGCGATCGCTTCTGCGTGCTGATGGGAACCCCGATGGATGCGGTTGGTTGCTCGAACTTGATTGGCGGAACGAACACGTTGTTCTACGACCACCTGCGCGAGACGCGCGGTA
>CANKHS010000089.1 GCA_947481755.1 Actinomycetota bacterium
GACCGAAGCGGCAACGGCGAAGAGCAGGAACGGAAAGGCCGCGACGATGTCCATCAGGCGGGCAATTGTCGTGTCTGTCCAGCCTCCGACATAGCCCGCGACCACACCGAGCAGCAGCGCCGCAGCAACGGTGAGGATCGTCGCGACGACACCAATAATCAACGACGTGCGAGCGCCATACGAGAGCTGGACGAGCATGTCGTAGCCGAGGCTGTTCGACGCGCCGAGCACGAAGCACTGCTTCTCACCGACGCTCGCCAGACCGTTGAGGCAGCCGCCCAGTGGTCCCACAGGCAGCAGCGTGTAATCGTCAACGCCCGACGAGTTTGACTTGTTGAGTGGGTGGTTCGTCCACGACTCAAACAGTGGACCGGCCAGGGCAAAGACGACAAGCAGGATGATGAAGAGCAGACTGCAGAGCGCTACGTAGTCGTGGCGCAGGCGAGCGGCGGCGAGCTGAAGCGGCGTGCGCGCCACGACCATGCCATCCACGTGCATGTCTTGAAACTCTTCGACAGTCGCCATCGATCCCTCCCTCGGCACGAAAGGGTACACCTGATCTTCACCCGCCGTCGGTAGTCAAATCCTGCCTTTAGGAGCGGATTGTTACGACAGTGCGTCGGCGCCCGCGACGACCTCGAGCAGCTGCTGCGTGATCTCAGCCTGGCGCGCGCGGTTCATGTCGAGCGTAATGCGGTCGATCAGGTCCTTGGCGTTGTCGGACGCGTTGCGCATGGCGGTCATACGCGCACCATGCTCCGACGCCGTCGATTCGAGCAACGCACGGAAAATCTCCGTTTCGAGCGCCGTCGTCAAGAGTGGCGTCAGGATCTCCTCGGCCTCGGGCTCGAACAGCAACTCACCCATCATGGCGCGGTCGCGCGGCGTCATCTCGGTCAGTCGCTCCGGAAGTGGGATCGGCAAGACCTCAAGGGCATTGACGGTCTGCACCAGCGGCGAATCAAAGTGATTGAAGACCATTACGAGACGGTCAAAGACCTGTTCGGTGTAGTCCTCGACGAGCGTATTGGCGATCTGCTCGGCGTCCTGATAGACGGGACGATCCGTAAACCCGGTCCAGACCTGACGCAACTCGGCGCCGCGGAACCGCAGCGAGCCAGCACCCTTACGACCGGCGGCGTACCAGACAACCTGGTGACCAGCCGCGCGCTCAAGCTTGGCCTCGTCGAGTGCACGACGCAGCACGCTGGCGTTGAAGGCACCGGCCAGACCACGATCGCCCGTCATCACGAGAATTGCCGTCGTCGTCAACTCGCGTCGCTCAAGCAATGGCTGGTTACGGAGCGCCTGTGTACGACCGGCGGTCTCCGTGATCAGCTCGTGCATGCCGTCGGCAAACGGACGCAGCGATTCGATCCGTACCTGGGCACGACGCAACTTGGCACCGGCCACGAGTTCCATGGCTTTGGTGATCTTGCTCGTGTTCTTGACGGAATGGATCCGCCGACGGATGTCCTGAAGGGACGCCACGGACTACGCGATTGCTCCGGCAGCAGCAGCCGTACCCTCGAAGCCAGCAGCGAACTGACCGACAGCGACCTTCAACTTCTCGATCGTGTCATCCGAGAGGTCGAGCGACTCGCGAATCGCCGTCAGAATCGCCTTCTCCGAACGCAGCGCCTGACGGAAACCGTCGTTGAAGCGCGAGACGTCACCGGCATCGATATCGTCGACGAAGCCGTTCGTGGTCGCCCAAATCACAGCCACCTGCTCCTCGACGGGCCACGGGTCATACTGGTTCTGGTTGAGCGTGTTGACCAGGCGCTGACCGCGGTTGAGCTGGGCCAGCGTCGTGGCGTCAAGCTCGGACGCAAACTGGGCGAAGGCCTCGAGTGCGCGGAACTGTGCGAGCTCCAGCTTGAGGCGACCGGCGACCTTCTTCATCGCCTTCGTCTGAGCGTTCGAGCCGACACGCGACACCGAGATGCCGACGTTGATGGCTGGGCGAACGCCCTGGTAGAAGAGGCTCGACTCGAGGAAGATCTGCCCGTCGGTAATCGAGATGACGTTGGTCGGAATGTATGCCGACACGTCGCCTGCCTGCGTCTCGATGATCGGCAGTGCCGTCATCGAACCGCCGCCGAGCTCGTCGGACAGCTTGACCGCACGCTCGAGGAGGCGCGAATGCAAGTAGAACACGTCGCCCGGGAAGGCTTCGCGGCCCGGTGGGCGGCGAACCAACAGGGACATCTGACGGTAGGCGTCGGCCTGCTTGGTGAGGTCGTCGTAGACCACCAGCGCGTGACCACCCTTGTAGAGGAAGTACTCGGCCATCGCGCAACCGGCGTACGGAGCGATGTACTTGATCGGCGCGGCCTCAGAGGCATTTGCGGCAACCACAATCGTGTAGTCCATGGCGCCGTGCTCGCGGAGCTTCTCAACGACCTGCGCGACGGTGGAGGCCTTCTGACCGATCGCGACGTAGACGCAGATCACGCCGGAGTCCTTCTGGTTGATGATCGCGTCGATCGCGACAGCGGTCTTGCCTGTCTGACGGTCACCAATGATCAGCTCGCGCTGGCCACGACCAATTGGCACGAGGGCGTCGAGCGCCTTCAGGCCGGTCTGCAGTGGCTCCTTCACGGGCTGACGATCGACCACACCAGGCGCCTTGTATTCCAGGGCGCGCTGCTCGGTCGTCTCGATCGCGGGGCCACCGTCAATCGGCACGCCGAGCGGGTTGACGACGCGGCCAATCAGCGCTTCGCCGACCGGAATGCTCATCACCTTGCCGGTGCGGCGGACCGTATCGCCTTCGCGAATCTTCTGCCACTCACCGAACAGCACAACGGCGACGTTGGACTCCTCGAGGTTGAGGGCGAGGCCGGTCACACCATGCGGCAACTCCAGCATCTCAAGGGCAATGCAGCGCTCGAGGCCGTAGACGCGGGCAATGCCGTCGCCAACCTGGATGACGGTGCCGATTTCCTCGACATCGGCGGTGTCCTCGAAACCACTGATCTGGTCCTTGAGGATGGATGCGATCTCGTCGGGGCTCAGCTTCACGTTTTTCTCCGTCAGACGGTGGGGATGCGGGCGGCACGCAGGTCGCGGCCGAGAAGGTCAAGGCGACGACGCAACGAGGCGTCGACAAGGCGGTCGCGGACCCGAAGGACCACGCCACCCAGAATGCTCGGATCGACAGTGCGATCCATGGTGACGGCCAGTCCAGTGGCAGCAGCAAGCTGCTTCTGAACCTTATCGGCCGTCTTGTCATCAATAGCAACAGCTGTCGTCAATTCGACAGCCAGTTCGTTCTGGGCGAGGCGCACGCGATCTGCGAACGCACTCTGGATCTCGAGCAGGGCGCCGAGTCGGCGATGATCCTGCAGAACCTCGAGAAAACGGACAACCAGGGGATCGCCACCCTTACAGAGGGCAGCGAAAACACGAGTCTTGGCATCGCGCGAAATCGCCGGATTGGCCAACGTGCGCGAGAGCGCAGCGTTTTCCCGCACGGCACGCGCAACAGCGGCGAGGTCGGCATCGACCTCACGCAGGCGCTTGGCCTCGGTCGCAGCGCTGTACAGCGCTGTGGCATACGGGGTAGCGATACTCACGCTTAGTTGGAGCCTCCGTGCAGCGCCGAGAAGTCAACGCCCGCAAGCGCCTCCTCCACGAGTCGCTTCTGCTCCTTCTCATCGAGCGCGTGACCGAGCACTTTCTCGGTCGCGAGCAACGTGAGATCAGCGATCTCCATCTTGATGCGATCGAGCGACTGCTGCGTCTCCGCCGCAATCGCCTGCTGTGCCGCAGCAATACCACGCTCACGCTCGGCTGCGATCTCCTCGACCAGCTGACGCTGTTGCTCGGCTGCCGTAGCCCGGGCACGATCGAGAATTTCGGTAGCCTCGTGCTTCGACGCGGCAAGCTGTGCCTTGTACTCCTCGAGCAGACGCTCGGCCTCCTCGCGGGAGCCCTCGGCTGCTGCCAAGTTGGCACGAACCGCCTCGCGGCGCTCGTCGAGCAGTCCTGCGATCCGTCCGAAGGCGTACTTCTTCAGGATGAACAGGACGATCAAGAACGTAATCAGCGTCCATAGACTGAGGCCAAGTTCAGGCTGAATCAGCCCGGCTCCACCCGCTTCTGCAAGAGTCAGCGACTGCATCAGATCAGGCGATGAAGAACGCGACGAAACTCATCAGGAGGGCATAGAACGTGATGGCCTCGGTAAGGGCCAGACCCAGGAACATCATGCCCTGAAGGTCGCTGCGCATCTCGGGCTGGCGGGAAACGCCCTCGATCGTCTTACCGATCAAGTAACCCACGCCCACGCCGGGGCCGATTGCGCCGAAGCCAGTGCCGAGACCTAGTGCGATCGCCTTTGCAGCGTCGACGAGTCCCTGATCGGTAAGTGCCATGTGACGTGATCCTCCTGGTTAAACGGACGTTAGTGGTGAGGCTCGATAGCCGAGCCGATGTAGATGCCTGAGAGCATCGCAAAAATATAGGCCTGAAGCGACGCCACCAGGCCCCATTCAAAGATATAGAACACAACAGCGATCGGAATTGCGATCGGTGCGACGAACAGTTTGCCGAGCAGGATCACGAAGCCGATACACATAATGATCAGCAGATGGCCAGCGAGCATGTTGGCGAAGAGCCGGACGCTGAGCGAAATCACGCGCAGCACCTGCGACAGCACTTCGAGAATGATGAGAACGGGCTTGAGGGCAGGCGGGCACGGCGGCACCCAGCTGCGGAAGTAGGCGACCACGCCGTTCGCGCGGATGCCCTCAACGTGCGAGATGCCAATCGTCAAGATCGTCAAGGTCAATGTGACCGACAGGTTCGACGTGGCCGCATAGATCGTCAGTCCGGGGATCGGTCCCCAGAGTGGGTTATGCGTGTCGAGCGGCAGCGGGATGAAGCTGATCATGTTCAGCGTCCAAATGAAGACGAACAGCGAGGCGACATACGGGAACCAGCGCGCGAAAGCAGCCTTTGGCAGCGTCGACTGACCGATGTTCGTCTCCGAGAAGGTGTAGAGCAACTCGACCACGGTCTGGGTGCGACCAGGCTGCGTGCGCAGCCCACCGCGCACGATCCACAGCGTCAGCACGACGGAGACCAGCATGCCGAGCCAGAGGTAGACGACGAGCTTCGAGATACCGATCTCGAGCGGTCCGAACGTGATCGACGTCCAGTACTGGTTGATGAACTCCTCGACGGGCTGGAAGTTCGTCTCAGCCGCCGCGAAGGCGGAGGCGGGCAAGGCGAGAATGCCGATCAGAGCGGCGACAATGAAGCCAAGACGGCGGGTCATGCGGAGGCCTCCGGCGTCGCCGCAGAATGCGTCGCGTCATCGCGGAGAAGTACGTGGCTTACCGAGCGAGCGACCATGTCCACGGTAAAGTAAACGAGGAACGCTCCGGCGGCGGCGACACCCACTTTTCGGTCGACCGTCCAGGCGATAATGAAGAGCGCTCCGAAGGTCAACCAGGCCCGCGAGATGAGGCTGACACCAACGATGCCAACGGCCATCACCTGCGTACGGCCATGGGAAAACCAGTCCGAACCGAAGGCGATCGCGATGTTCGCGAGCAAGAGCAGCGCCGACAATCCCCACGCCCACAGCGACCAGCCTGCCAGGTAGAAGACCGGCAACGCGATCAGGCACGGGACGACCGCCGCAAAGCGGAGACCGAAGGCGACGCGGCGTCGAGTGGGGCTCAGAGTCATCGTGGTTTGAAGTATTGGATGTAAAGCAGGTAGAAGCCGAGCACGAGCCCGATCGAACTGCCGACCA
>CANKHS010000090.1 GCA_947481755.1 Actinomycetota bacterium
CCATGGACTTTCGAATGTGTAAACCCTGCGCATGAGAACTCTGGCGTAGTGGTGCGCGCGTGCTGGATGACACCGGCATCAAACATCCGTTGCGCAAACGGCGACGTTGCCTCCGCGACGAGGTCTTGATAGACCCTCGAACCCATCGACCATGGTTGTCCAGCGATTGGCACCTCATCTTTAATCGCCGTGACGATCCCTTCGAGTGGCCGCGCGGTGCCGTCCTGCCACCGCTGCTCGGCCAGCTTGGCCTCGGCACGGGCCTCGTCGTAGCGCGTCCAGCAAAAGGCGTTAATCGTCGGCTCGACAGCCTCCGCCCGGGCGATCAAGGCATCGAGCACCTCGACGGGTGAGAGCGTCTTGGCAGCGAAGCCAGCGAGTGCATCGCTGGCGGTGATGTATGCGAGGTCCGTCATGCGACAAGCCTAGTGGGCTGGGCAGAACAGTGTCAGTCCGGTACCGTCTGCGGCATGAGTGATCCCCAGCTCGTCACCCCGTCCGGCAAGCCTCGTGCCCGCTCCCTCGGCATTCCCTTTACGGGGACGCCTGGCCCATGGAATGCGATCACGGATGTGCCGGGCGTTGAGGTTGGCTACACGACGGTGATCGAGGGTGACGATGTGCGTACCGGCGTCACTGGCATCCACCCGCGTGGCAAGGCCAATCCGCACGATGCCTGCGCTGCCGGCGTCTACTCGCTCAACGGCAATGGCGAGATGACGGGCTGGGCCTGGATCGAAGAGTCTGGCACCGTCAGCCTGCCGATTGCCATCACCAGTACGGCCGCCGTCGGCATCGCCCAGGCGGGCATCAATAGCTGGGTCCACGAGCGCTTCCCCGACCCCAACGACGAGTGGGCGCTCCCGGTTGCGGCCGAGACGTGGGACGGCTTTCTGCATGCGATCAACGACCGCAGGATCACCGAGGCTGAGGTACATGGAGCACTTGATTCGGCGGCGAGCGGGCCGATCGAGGAGGGCTCGGTTGGTGGTGGCACGGGGATGAACTGCTGCGGCTTTAAGGCCGGCAGCGGGACGGCCTCGCGGCAGGTTGCCTGGGGGTCTGAGACCTACACCGTCGGCGTGTTTGTGCAGAGCAACTTTGGCAGTCGCGGCGAGTTGACGATTGCGGGCGTCCACCTTGGCGAGGCACTCGCAGACGACGATCCGCTTGGCTCGGACGATTGGGTGGTCCCGCCCGGGGCCGGCTCGATCATCGTGATTCTCGCGACAGACGCGCCGCTGCTGCCGACGCAGATGAAGGCGCTGGCACGCCGGGTGCCGCTCGGCTTGGCCCGCCTCGGCACCACAGGCTCACACTTTTCGGGCGACATCTTCCTGGCTTTTTCGACGGCAAACTCGGGTGCGTTCTCGGGTGGCTTTCCACTTGGTGAGCCCACAAGCGCCGAGATCTCGTCGCTCTCGTTCTTGCCCTGGACGCGGATCGACAGTCTCTTTGCGGCGACGGTGCAGTGCGTCGAAGAGGCGATCGTCAATGCGCTCGTCGCCAATGACGAGATGCACGGTCGCCTTGGTCGGCGTGTGCCGTCCTTGCCGCGCGATCGTGTCGTGGAGCTCTTGCGCGACGCTGGTCGGATCGTCTAACCGGCGAGTGCTGCCTCGATGGCCGCATGTGCGCGGTACGTCTCGAATCCAATCGCGGTGCGCTCCGCCATCGGCTGAGCGGAGAAACGGGTGATCACCGTGCGGGTCTCGGTGTTGATGCGGCAGACCTGGCCGAATAGCCCAAGAGCCTCATAGATCCGCCCCGGCTCGACGACCCAGAACGCGTTGCGATACTCGGACCAGCCGGCAAGGTCCTGTTCGGTCAACTGGGGACAGGCGGCAAAGGCGCGACGTGTGTCGTCGGCACCATCGCGGGTCGAGGCGATCCATCCGGTTGGGATCACCTGGTGCCCGTCGACGACGCCATTGTCGAGATGTGCCAATCCGTAGCGGGCTACGTCACGCAGCGTCGCGAGCATGCCACCGCCGGTGAAGGGGAAGCCGACCGTGTCGACGATGATCGCCGCGTCGTGCTCCATGCCGAGCTGCGCCCAGACCTCGTCGGAGAACAACTCAACGTAGGGTCGACCAGTCGCTACCTCGAGGATGCGACCCATTGCACACGTCAGGGGCGTGCGGTATTCGAAGTGATCGCCATGGGGATAGGCGAGCCCAAACTGGCTGAACAGTGCGAGCGTGCCGATCGGCTGCTCACCGCCAAGCGGGAGCGTGCCCGCCTGCTGCATGAAGCGCGTGACGTCGGAGACTTGGCCTTGCTCGGAGAGTGTGTCGTGCATCTCCTCGAACGCGGTGCCGGCTGTCATGTCGATGACCTGGCCAACCGTCGCGTCGGCGATGCTCGTGCCTGCGAACTCGGGTGCGACGTCGGCGACGAGTGCCTCGCGCGTCAGTGTGCCCTTGGCGATCTCAATGCCCAGAAGCGTCGCGCACATCGACTTCGTCACACTCGCCAACAGGTGGCGGGTGTCGGGCTGAAGGCCGTTGAGGTAGCGCTCGTAGACGATCGATCCGTCCTGGATTACGACGAGGCCTTCCGTAGCTGACGTCTCGAGGTGCTGGTCCAGCGTGATCGTCTCGCCGTTGCGCGATTCGAGCGTGAGGTTCCCTAATTCGATCCGCCTGGTGGGCAGTTCTCGTACGGGCCCGGTACCACGGCTGATCGTCGCGGTCGGACGAAACTCGGCCGTGCGTTGCAGCGACCGTGTGCCGTACATGTCCCAGAGCCAGTTCTCGATAGTTAATTCCTGGTCGGTCATGCAGGCACTATGACGACCACTGCTTCCAGCGGGTACGCTCCGGGGGTGACTCGTCGCCAACCAAAGCGCTTGCTCCATGCCCCCGGCGATGGCTGCACCCACATGTTGGGCGTCGGCCTGAGTCCCCTGATCGCGTTGCCATGACGCTCTTTCTGCTCGAGGCAGCGCTGGCCGTCACGGTTGGCTTGGCAATCCTGACTGGCTGGGGTGCTCGTCGCTGGTTCGTGCGCGGCAATGAGCAGGCGGTCGGAGAAGTCGATCGCATCTCAGAGTCACTTGCCTTTGTCGGTGGCGCACTCGGCATCATCGTTGGGCTCCTGCTCGTCTTCGCCGTCCAGCACTTTGAGGATTCGAAGGGCGTCGCGCGCGAAGAGGCCGGCAATGCAGTAACGCTCTATCACGCGGTCGGCCCCTATCCGGCGGCGCAGCGCACTGCATTACGCCATGACGTCGTGTGTCTGATGCGTTCGGCATCCACCGATGACTGGCAGTTGGCCAGCGTCGGCGATATGACTGGTTCGGAGAATACGTTCGCGTGGTCAAAGCGCACACAGGCGGCCGTCGAGGCGCTGCCGCAGACGACGGATACTCAGGCATCCAACCATTATTTCGTGACGGAAGCCTCCCTTAACCTCGATCGTTCACGACTACAACGGCTGCTGCTTGGAGAGCCTGAGATTCCACCGATCGTGTGGATCGTCATCTTCACGGGCACGTTCGCCTTTGTTGCCATGCTCGAGTTTCACCTCGCCTCGCGCCGCTCGCTGAGAGTGGTCGCCATTGGTGGCGTTGCAATTGTCCTGGCCGTCACTGTCTTTGCTCTGTACGAGCTCGATCGCCCATACGTCGGTTGGTCTGGGTCCTCTCTGCAGCCGGTGGCGCTCACGACGTCTCTACGACAATTGGAGAGTGGCTTCCCCGCGGAGAATTGGTCGCCCTGTCCGATACTCGTCGAGCCAGTTAAGAACTAGAGCGAGTCGGCGAAGCGGCGGATGCGTCGCGTCGCCTCGACCAGCGTGTCGTCGTCCATGCCGAGCGAGATGCGGACGTGGCCCGCGCCGGATGGTCCAAACGTGTGGGTCGGCAAGACGGCGACCTTCTGCTCGTCGAGCAGGCGCTTGGCAAAGGTATCGGCGTCGAGCCCGCTCGGGCGAATGTCGATCATCACGAACATGCCGGCCTCTGGGCGCCGTGGGTGGATCACGTCGGAGCCCTCAAGCTCGGCCATTACCTTGTCGAGGCGGCGCAGGTACTTCTCGCGTTCGGCGCGGGGAAAGGCGCCGCCGTCGGAAAGCGCGACCGCGCCAGCGTCTTGGATAAATTGCACGCAGCCAAACAACATCGCCTCGAGCAGCACGCCAGCACGGGCACCGGCTTCGGCGGGCGAGATCGCCCAGCCGTGGCGAAAGCCCGTCATCGCGTACGACTTGGAGAGCGTGCCAAGGGCGATCGTGCGGTCCTCATATCCCTCAAGGGCGAGCACACTGGTGAACTCGCCCTCGTAGATAAACTCGTTGTAGACCTCGTCCGCCACGAGCCACATGTTGTGTTCGCGGCAGAGCTCGGCGATCGCCATCAGCTCGTCGCGTGTCAGCACAGAGCCGGTTGGGTTGTGCGGGTTGGTGATCACCATCGCACGCGTGCGGGGCGTAATCGCGGCGCGCAGTTCGTCGATCGAGGGGTGGAAGGCGTGGTCGGGGCGGAGTGCGATGTGCGAGACCTCGACGCCCGTCGCACCCAACACCTGCGTGTACGGAGCGTAGAACGGCTCGGGCACGATCAGCCCATCGCCCGGGCCGACGACGGTCATCAGCATGCCGAACAGGGCAGTCTGGGCGCCGGGGAAAAAGTTGACGTGCTCGGGGCGAATCTCGCGGCCAGCCTGCTTGGTCGCGTAGGCACAGATCGCCGCGATCACGTTGTCCTCGCCACGCGCGTTGGAGTAGCGCGTACGACCACGGGCGATCGATGCTTCGATCTCTGTCAGAACTGCAGCAGGAGGCGGCGAGTCGGGCTCGCCAATCGAGAGCATGATGATGTCCTCACCCGCGGCTCGTCGCTGCGAGGCAATGGCGTGGACTTCCCAGGCCGGGTCCGGCTCATCGGAGAGGCGGAGGGAGAGTGCGGAGAAGCCTGGGGCAGAGGTCACGAACGAGACGATACCGGCGGCTCAGGCATCTCCGCTCTGGCAGTGATCAGAAATCGAATAGTTCGAACGCAGGGTGATAACGGTTTGTTATAAGCAAACCCATTACAGAACATAAGGTATGCTTCTAGAACGTGTGAGAGCAGACCGCTCTTTTTCGACGCAGATGACACCCATTAACCCCCTGCCATTTACGCCCGACGAGGCGGAACTTCTGACTGCGGACGTGATCATCGCGGCCGCACTCGAGGCGTTCCAACCAAGCATCGCACTCGCCTGCTCCTTCCAGCAGGAGGAGTCGGTCTTGCTCGAGATGGCCTTTGCCGCTCGCGCCGACACGCGCGTCTTCGCGCTTGACACCGGTGTTCTCTTCCCCGAGACCTACGCGCTCTGGCAGACCGTCGAACAGCGCTACAACACCACAATCGAGTCGTTTCATGGGCCGACGCTCGACGAGCAGGCGGCCGCGCATGGAGACCGGCTCTGGGAAACCGATCCGAACGCGTGCTGTGGCATCCGCAAAGTCGAGCCACTCGGCCGTGCGCTCGGTGCGCTCGATGCGTGGATCACCGGCCTGCGTCGTGATCAGGCTCCGACCCGCGCCAACACGCGCAAGGTGGAGTACGACGAGGCTCGCGGAATCTGTAAGATCAGCCCACTCGCCGACTGGACACTCGACGACGTGTGGGCGTACATCACCGAGCGCGACCTACCTGTCAACCCGCTTCACGCTGCCGGCTACTCGTCGATCGGCTGCACACATTGCACGAAGCCTGGCGCCGGGCGCGAGGGCCGCTGGGCGAACTCCGAGAAGACCGAGTGCGG
>CANKHS010000091.1 GCA_947481755.1 Actinomycetota bacterium
TCGGCATCGAGGACCACGTCGGCGCCGAGCTGAAAGCCGTCGTCGCCGCGATGCTTCGTCGGTAAGCGCCCGTGCAGTAACTCGCCGGTTGCCTCGCGCCACGACCTTGGGTCCAGCAGTAGTTTGCGTCGTGTACCGCGGCCGATGTCGAGTGCGCGGTAGAGCGCGCGGTCCTGATCGCAAATCACCGCGACATCCTGCGCATTGTTCGCTTGCTGCCATTCCTCGGCGCGCCCAGCGGACGTCGGCAGGACCACGAGTAGATCAGAGCCAGAAGCACGAATTGTGGTCCTGCGCTCCACAGCACGACGAAGGTGGCGCTGGCATACCGAGCAGCCAAGGTGGCGCGAGATATACATGACCCACGGCCGCCCGATCAGGTCCGCGCGCGAGACGGTGCCGCCGCCGGCGCGGGGGAGAGAAAGGTCGGGGAAGTCCATGCCTCACTATCGCAGGGCTTGCCTCAGGGCACAAAAGTCGTAACAATCGCCCGAATCACAACGGGGAGGCTGGCGATGGTGGGGACGGGACGACGACGTGGAGTGCTTGCGCTGGTCGTGGTGGCGGTGATCAGCGCCGTCGCGCTGCCGGCACTTGCCGAGGCTGGTGCACGGGCGGTCAAGGCGACAATTGGGACCGCCAATATCAAGAATGGTGCGGTCACCAACGCCAAGGTTCGCAAGGGTACGCTGCTCTACAGCGCGTTCAAGCGTGGCCAGGTCGCCCGGGCCAACCTCGCTGGCATCAAAGCGGGTGGCGTCTTGACCGGTACCTATCCACACCCGAAGCTCGCCGTGGGCAGTGTTAAGGCACCTGCGATTGCGACCGGGGCTGTCGGGAGTGCCGAGATCGCCGCCGGTGCTGTCGGCTCGACCGAGCTCGCAGCAGGGGCTGTGCGCGCGTCAGACATCGCTAACGGTTCGATCGGGCCCAGCAAGATCGCCGCCAACAGCATCGGGCGGGATCAGCTCGCCAAGGGTGGGGTGGGGGCAAGTGAGATCGCGGCCGGTGCGGTTGGCGTCTCGGAACTGGCACCGCTTCCCGGAGCTCGTGCCTATCGGGCCGCGCCGATCAGCGTGGCAAGCGGCGTCGTGACGGAGATCGCTTTGACCGATACCGCCTACAACCGCGACGGTGTTTGGTCGACCGGCCAGCCGACCCAGATGCGAGCGCCCGTCACCGGCATCTACGCGGTCACCGGTGGTGTCTTGTTCCAGAACAACGGTGCGGGAACCCGTGGCATCTGGATCATTCCCGCGGGGGATCCGGCCAATCCGTTTGCCGGCGAGCAGCAGAGCGCGGTCAATGTTGGTGGGCAGCCGTCGGAGCTCAACGTCTCGACGATTCTCAAGTTGAACGCCGGCGAGGCCGTCAGTATCGCTGTCATTCAGACCTCGGGCGAGGCAATCCAAGTCCTTGGAAATGGCCAGCGCACGGCTCTGGGACTGCAACTGCTGACACCGTGAGGCGCAGTACCCCGCTGGTTGCGGGGGTTCTGTCCGACGCATCGCGTATACCTGCGTTTACAGACAAACAGCCATAAATCCTCGGAATCTTGGCTGTAGGACACGTCCAGAGCGGATCCGGCCCGTCGCGGGTGACGGTTGTCGTTTGGCGCTTTTGCTGAGGTGCCGTAAGGTTCCCGGGCTGCGACTTTGGTCGCACTCGTACACGTGCGCCCCCGGGCGCCAACCCCAACCGGACTTCGAGGTCCATGCCCACTATCAATCAGCTCGTGCGCAAGCCGCGCACGCCAGAGAAGTCGAAGTCGAAGACACCCGCGTTGAAGGGTGCCCCGCAGAAGCGCGGCGTTTGCACGCGCGTCTACACGACAACCCCGAAGAAGCCGAACTCGGCGCTTCGTAAGGTTGCCCGTGTCCGACTCTCGAACGGCATGGAAGTCACCGCCTACATCCCCGGCATCGGCCACAACCTGCAGGAGCACTCCGTTGTGCTCATCCGCGGTGGTCGTGTGAAGGATCTCCCAGGCATCCGCTACAAGGTCGTACGGGCAGCACTTGACACATCCGGCGTTGCTGATCGTAAGCAGGCACGCTCCAAGTACGGCGCAAAGAAGTCGTAGAGCTATGCCACGCCGAGCAGACATTATCCCCCGCGAGCTGATTCCCGATCCCGTCTACGGATCGACGCTGGTCACCCAGGTGATCAACAAGGTCATGCTTGACGGCAAGCGTTCGACCGCTGAGAGCATCGTGTACGGCGCCCTCACCATCGTTGGTGAGAAGTCCGGCCGCGATCCGCTTGAGGTGCTCGACCAGGCAATCAAGTCCGTCACGCCTGTGTTGGAGACCCGCAGCCGCCGCGTCGGTGGTGCGAACTACCAGGTTCCTGTTGAGGTTCCTGTCCGTCGCGCCCGTACGCTGGCAATCCGCTGGATCGTTACGTTCGCCCGTCAGCGCCGTGAGCGCGGTTCGCACGAGCGTCTCGCCGCCGAGATTCTGGACGCAACGAATCAGCAGGGTGGCGCGTTCAAGCGCAAGGACGACATCTACCGAATGGCGCAAGCCAATAAGGCCTTCGCGCACTACCGCTGGTAATTGACATGACTACCGTTATCGAAACACAGACTGAGTCCACCGCGCCGCGCGCGGATCAGTTGGACCTGTACCGCAACATCGGCATCATGGCCCACATCGATGCGGGCAAGACCACCGTCACCGAGCGCGTCCTGTTCTACACGGGCCGCACCCACAAGTTGGGCGAGGTGCACGAGGGTGGCGCAACGATGGACTGGATGGTCCAGGAGCAAGAGCGCGGCATCACGATTACCTCGGCTGCCACGACGGCTCTGTGGAGCGGTCATCGCATCAACATCATCGATACACCCGGGCACGTGGACTTCACCGTTGAGGTGGAGCGCTCGTTGCGCGTGCTCGATGGTGCTGTCGCCGTTTTCGACTCTGTTGCTGGTGTTCAGCCCCAGTCCGAGACCGTTTGGCGCCAGGCCGACAAGTACAGCGTGCCGCGTATCGCGTTCGTCAACAAGATGGACCGCGTCGGCGCCGACTTCGATTACGTCAAGTCCACGATCATCGATCGCCTCGGAGCCAATCCGGTTGCCATCCAGATCCCGATCGGTGCCGAGGATAACTTCGCCGGCATGGTCGACCTGGTCCGCATGGTTGCGATCAACTTCGACATCGACGACCGGGGCCTGTCCTGGACCGAGTCCGAGCCAGAGGGCGACCTGTTGGCCGCCGCTACGAAGGCCCGCCACGAGCTGATCGAAGCCGTCGCCGACCACAACGAAGACATCATGATGGCGTTCCTTGAGGACCAGCCGGTCGACAACAACGACCTGATCGGTGCGATCCGCGCCGCGACGCTCGACCTGTCGATCACGCCGCTGCTCTGCGGTTCGGCCTTCAAGAACAAGGGCGTCCAGCAGATGCTCGACGCCGTGGTTGCCTACCTGCCGAGCCCGCTCGACATTCCGCCTGTCACCGGCATCAAGCCGCGCACGGACGAAGAGGTCATCCGCGAGGCTACCCTTGACGCACCGTTCGCCGCCCTCGCCTTCAAGGTGATGAGCGATCCGTTCGTCGGCAAGCTGACCTACTTCCGCGTCTATTCCGGCCGGCTTAGCGCCGGGTCGCCGATCTACAACTCGTCGACGGACAAGAAAGAGCGCGTCGGGCGCATCCTCCAGATGCACGCCAACCACCGCGAGGAGCGCGATGAGGTCGGTGCCGGCGAGATCGCCGCAGCCGTCGGCCTCAAGTCGACCACGACGGGTGACACGCTGTGCGACGAGAAGCAGCCCGTCTTGCTCGAGTCGATCATCTTCCCCGAGCCCGTGATTGAGGTCGCGGTCGAGCCGAAGACGAAGGCCGACCAGGACAAGCTCGCCACCGCATTGCAGCGTCTCTCGGAAGAGGACCCCACGTTCCGCGTCAAGACTGACGAAGAGACGGGCCAGACGCTGATTGCTGGCATGGGCGAGCTGCACCTTGAGATCATCGTTGACCGTCTGATGCGCGAGTTCGCCGTCGACGCCAACGTTGGTAAGCCGCAGGTTGCGTACCGCGAGACGATTCGCAAGAACGTCGAGAAGGTGCAAGGCAAGTTTGTTCGCCAGTCCGGTGGTCGTGGCCAGTACGGCGACGTCTGGTTGCGCGTTGAGCGCGCCGAGCCGGGTGCAGGCTTCTCGTTTGAGAGCAAGATCGTCGGCGGCGTCGTGCCGAAGGAGTACCACAAGGCTGTCGGTGAAGGTGCCCGCGAGGCACTCAACACGGGCGTCATTGCAGGCTTCCCCGTCGTCGACGTCAAGGTGCAGCTGATCGACGGCACCTTCCACGATGTTGACTCCTCGGAAATGGCCTTCAAGATTGCTGGCTCGATGGCCCTCAAGGAGGGCCTGCGCCGCGGTGATTCCGCGCTGCTCGAGCCGATCTTCACGGTCGAAGTTGTGACCCCTGAGGAGTACATGGGCGACGTGATCGGCGACCTCAACAGTCGTCGTGGCCGCGTTGAGGGCATGGAGCCCCGCGGCAACGCCCAGGTCATCACCGCTCGCGTCCCGTTGTCGGAAATGTTCGGCTACGCGACCGACTCGCGCTCCCTCTCGCAGGGCCGCGCAACGTACACCATGCAGTTCCTGCATTACGAGGAAGTGCCGAAGAACATCGCCGAAACGATTACGGCGAAGGCCTAACCGGCCACCTCTAGTCAGTCCACTATCTCAGTCCACCAGAACCAGACCAACCGCACCAGCCCAGGGAACCCGGGAGAAGATAATGTCCAAGCAGAAGTTCGAGCGAAATAAGCCCCATCTCAATGTCGGCACCATCGGTCACATCGACCATGGCAAGACGACGTTGACCGCTGCAATCACGAAGGTCCTTGCCGAGCGCAATGGCACCGGCGCCGTCCGTGACTTTGCATCGATCGACAACGCTCCCGAGGAGCGCGAGCGCGGCATCACGATTAACACCGCGCACGTTGAGTATGAGACTGCCAGCCGTCATTACGCCCACGTCGATTGCCCGGGCCATGCCGACTACATCAAGAACATGATCACGGGTGCCGCCCAGATGGACGGCGCAATCCTGGTCGTGTCCGCTGCTGACGGCCCAATGCCGCAGACGCGCGAGCACATCCTCCTGGCCCGCCAGGTCGGCGTTCCGTACATCGTTGTCGCCCTCAACAAGGCCGACATGGTGGACGATCCCGAGATGCTCGAGCTCGTCGAGCTCGAGGTTCGCGAGTTGCTCTCCAAGTACGAGTTCCCGGGTGACGACATTCCGGTGATCCAGGTCTCCGCTCTGAAGGCGCTCGAGGGCGACAAGGAGTGGGAGGACAAGATCATCGAGTTGATGGACGCCGTCGACTCCTACATTCCGGAGCCCGTCCGTGACACGGACAAGCCGCTCCTGATGGCAATCGAGGACGTCTTCACGATCACCGGTCGTGGCACCGTCGTGACGGGCCGCATCGAGAAGGGCGTCGTCACCGTCGGTGACGAAGTCGAGATCGTGGGCCTCAAGGACACGCAGAAGACGACGGTTACCGGCGTCGAGATGTTCAACAAGGATCTTGATCGTGGCGAGGCTGGCGACAACGCTGGCTGTCTCGTTCGTGGCCTCAAGCGCGAGGACGTCGAGCGCGGTCAGGTTCTTGCGAAGCCCGGTTCGATCACCCCGCACACTGACTTCGAGGCGGACATCTACGTCCTCACGAAGGAAGAGGGTGGCCGTCACACGCGTTTCCTCTCGGGCTACCGCCCGCA
>CANKHS010000092.1 GCA_947481755.1 Actinomycetota bacterium
AACGACCGAGCGAATCACGGCGTTCATGTCGTACGGCTTGTTCGGACTATCGGGGATCAGCGTGTCGAGCTCGGTGCAGAGACGATCGGCAGGATCGTCGGTCGGCGCCCACGGCGGGGCATCGACGTTGTTCTGCGGCAAGAACGAAATCAGCGCACGGGCATCCGCGATACACGCGGCCTCGTCCTCACAGACCAGGTGGCAGACACCGCTCTTCTCGGCGTGCGTATCCGCACCGCCGAGCTCTTCCATCGTGACCTCTTCGCCCGTCACGGCCCGCACCACATCGGGGCCGGTGATAAACATGTGCGAGGTCTCGCGGACCATCAAGATGAAGTCGGTAATGGCAGGCGAGTAGACCGCGCCACCCGCGCAGGGTCCCATGATCAGCGAGATCTGAGGGATCACACCCGAGGCGTCGACGTTGCGCTGAAAGATGTCGGCATAGCCGCCCAGCGAGACGACGCCCTCTTGGATGCGCGCGCCGCCCGAGTCGTTGATGCCGACAAACGGACAGCCATAACGCAGCGCCAAGTCCATCACCTTGCAGATCTTCTCGGCGAAAACCTCACCAAGCGAGCCGCCGAAAACCGTGAAGTCCTGCGAGAACGCGAAGACGCGACGACCGTGGATCAGGCCATGGCCGGTGATGACACCGTCGCCATACGGACGGCGATCGGCCAGCTCGGCATTGCGATGCTGGGCGTAACGATCGATCTCGCGAAACGTGCCGGCATCGAACAACGCCTCGATGCGCTCGCGCGCCAAGCCCTTACCGCGAGCGCGCTGGCGCTCCTCGGCCTTCGGATCGATGTGCTGCGACTGCACGCGCAAATCCTCGAGATGGGCGATGCGCTGTGCTGTGGTACCGGGATCGTGGCGATCAGTCACGGGGTCAGTGCCTTCCTGCCGGGAACGGCGAGAGAATAGCCCTTTCGGGCGGACTCAGCGGTCGTGTGTGCCCCACGCCTCGCGCAGTACGCCGCAGACCTCGCCCACCGTTGCGTGGGCTGCGAGGGCGACGCGCATCGGCTCGAGCATGTTGCGGTCGGGGGTGTCGGCAGCGGCACGCACGTCGGCAAGCGCCGACTCGACCGCGCCACTGTCACGGGCAGCACGCAGCGCCTGCGTGCGCGCTACCTGCTCTTGCTCAAGGTTCGCGTCGAGCCGATGGATCGGCACGACAGGCTCCTCGTCATTGCGGTACTTGTTGACGCCGACAACGATGTCGTCGCCCCGTTCGAGCCGCAACTGCGAGCGATACGAGGACTCCTCAATCTGGTCCTGGATAAAGCCCTCTTCGATTGCGATGACGCTGCCGCCCTTGCGATCGATCTCGTCGATCAGCTCCTGCGCGCGCGCTTCCAAGTCGTCCGTCAACTGCTCGACGTACCACGAGCCACCAAACGGATCGGCCGTGGCCGGGACGCCCGACTCGTGAAGCAGCACCTGCTGCGTCCGCAAGGCAAGCGTCGCCGCGTGCTCGGTGGGGAGCGCAAGCGCCTCGTCAAAACCGTTCGTGTGGAGCGACTGGGCGCCACCGGCCGCAGCCGAGAACGCCTGCAACGCGACGCGAACGAGATTGACCTCAGGCTGCTGGGCCGTCAACGTCGAGCCGCCCGTCTGGGCATGAAAGCGGAGCATCAGGCTGCGCTCGTCCTTGGCACCAAAGCGGTCGCGCATAAAGCGCGCCCACATCCGGCGTGCCGCGCGGAACTTCGCGACCTCTTGGAAGACATCGTTATGCGCGTTGAAGAAGAACGACAGGCGCGGCGCGAAGGCATCAACATCGAGCCCACCGTCAACCGCAGCCTGCACGTAGGCGAGCCCGTTGGCGAGCGTAAACGCCAGCTCTTGAACCGCAGTCGAGCCGGCCTCGCGGATGTGGTACCCGGAGATCGAAATCGTGTTGAAGCGCGGCAGACGCGCCTGCGCATAGCGAATCGTGTCGACCGTCAGACGCATCGAGGGGCGCGGCGGATAGATGTAATTGCCGCGTGCCGCGTACTCCTTGAGGATGTCGTTCTGGATCGTGCCGCTCAGCTGCTCGGGCGCAACACCCTGACGCTCGCCCGTCAATTCGTACAACAGGAGCAAGACGGAGGCTGGCGCGTTGATCGTCATCGACGTCGAGACGTCGGCCAGCGGGATGCCCTTGAAGAGGCGCTCCATGTCTTCGATCGAGTCGATCGCGACACCCGTGCGACCAACCTCGCCGAGGCTGCGCGGATCGTCCGAGTCGAGACCAAGCTGCGTTGGCAGGTCGAACGCCGTCGAGAGGCCCGTCTGACCACGCTCGAGCAAGAGCTGGAAACGCTCGTTCGTCTCCTCCGCCGACGCAAAGCCGGCGTACTGTCGCATCGTCCACGCACGCCGCCGATAGCCGTCGGGGCGCACGCCACGCGTGTACGGAAACTCGCCGGGCGCAGCAATCTCAGCAGAATCGCCGGCGCCCGTATAGAACGGCTCGACGGGGATGCCCGATTCGGTGGTGACGTTGTCCTCGCTCACAAGGCAGCAGAGTAGCCGGACGCGGGTCGGCAGACACCCGTAGACTGCCGTCGTGGCCACCGTCACCATCCGACTCTTCGCTGGTCTCCGCGAACGCGCGGGTACCGGCCGCCGCGAGCTCGACGTGCCCGACGGCACGACTGCCGGTGAGATCTGGCTCCTGCTCGACCTCGGCGACGAGCCCGCCGGCATCGCCTACGCCGTCAATCGCACCTACAGCGACCGCTCGACCGTGCTTTCGGACGGCGACGAGGTGGCGCTGATCCCACCCGTCTCCGGCGGCTCGGAGGTACCACGCATCGGCGTCGCGATAACCGCCGACCCGATCGACATCGCCGCCGCTCACGCGCGGGCCAACGACGAGCGCGCCGGCGCCCAAGCGGCCTTCACCGGCACCGTCCGTAACGCCACGAAGGGCAAAGACGTCGTCCACCTCGAATACGAGGCCTACGAGGAGATGGCGGTCGAAGAGCTGACACGGATCGCCAACCAGGCCGCTGCCGACCACGAACTCTTGGCCGTCGAGATCGTCCACCGCACGGGGGTGGTCATGCCGGGCGACGCCTCCGTCGTGATCGTCAGCACGTCGCGCCACCGCCCTTCCGCGCTCGCCGCGACCGCGTGGATCATCGAGCAGCTAAAGGTCTCCGTCCCAATCTGGAAGCGCGAGGTCTACCTCGACGGCTCCGTCTGGGTCGGTCAAGGGTCCTGACCGCCAGGACCACTGTGCGCTAGATCAGCTCGCCGCCACGCATGTCGGGGTGGTTGCGCTGAAAGTCGGGCGTCAGGTCGTCGAGCTCGCGGGCGCGGGCGATCGCCGGGCGTGCAGCAACACGGGCGAAGTGGTCCTGCACCGGGGCGCCGCCAACCTGGACGTCATCCACGAAGGACTGCCAACCAACCAGCATGTAGAGATAGATGTCGGCGACGGTAAATTGATCGCCGAGACACCACTCTTTGCCCGCCAACTGGGTATCGAGATAGGCGCCATGCTTCGCCATGTTCGTGATGCCACGCTCGCGGATGCCAACGGCGCCAGACTCGTCCGTCGTGATAAAGCTCGGCATCATCAGCGGCCACCACGCACTGTGCAGCGTATTGGCCGTCCACATCACCCAGCGGTAGACGTCGGGGCGGCGCGGATCGCCGATCGGTGGAATCAGACCAGCGGCGGGAAAGCGGTCGGCAATGTGCAGGAGCACGGCACCGGTTTCGTAGACCGTCGCGTCGCCATCGCGCAGCGCGGGGACGCGTTGCAGCGGATTGGCCTCAGCGAACGACGGGTCGAGGTCGCGCTGCTTCGGATGGACGTTGACGACCTCGTAGTCGGCACCCGCCTCTTCGAGGGCAGCACGAGCCGCAAAGGACGAGGAACCGGTGATTTGATACAGGTGAATCATCGGAAGTCACCGTACCAAAACGCCCATGCAGCATCGCCGCACCCAACCCTCACCCTCGACACCAATCGACCACGCGGGCCGACTATTGCTCAGTGCGCCTTGCGACGACCCTTGCGTGCCTCAAAGCCAGCAACCACGACGAAGATGGCGATCACGAGAATGATCAGGCCCATGAAGAACTCCGTCACATACTCCTTCGGCGCACCGTTCTCACCCGCCATTGCAGCAGCAGGGAGCAGGAGGAGAGCGAAAAGCGAGAGTGGCAAGAGTCGGCGTAGCATCATCAACCTCGTCGGATGGTAGGTGTCGGTATTCCGACGCCGTTAGCGTAGCCGAACATGCACCCGGCGGGCGAAAACGCAGAGTCGACTAGTATGCCGGTTTCTGACGCATAGGAGCCGATGTGGCAAAGGTGGCACAATTCGAGAAGGGCAAGACCGTCGTCTTCGGACCTGAGGGTTTTGCGCGCGTTGAAAGCATCGGCGAGAAGGTCGTCCTTGGCAACAAGGTGACCGTTGTCGATCTCTTCGTGCTCGACTCGAAGATGAATGTCACCGTGCCGCTCGATCGCGCCGTAGAGCGCGGTTTGCGCCACGTCACCAGCAAGGCCTCCGCCGACAAGTCGCTCAACGCGCTTGCCAACGAGCACAACGAGCCGATTCCGTGGAATCGCGATGGACGCTTGCTTAAGGATCGTTTTGCCGAGGGCGAGATCAGCGGTATGGTCGAGGTCTTCTCCTCGCTGATCGATACGGCCGAAACACGCAAGCTCAACGACGGTCAGCGCACGCTGCTGGACCGCGTCCGCAAGGCCTACGCTCGCGAAATTGGCGAGGCGCTTGGTCTTGACGACGAGACCACGCAGGCTCGCATCGACGCGGCCATCGCTACTCGCATCGGCACCGCCTCCTAGGTTCTGCGATGCCCGGCCCCACGCTGCTCCCTTGGACTGGTGATGAGGCTGCTGATCGGCTGATCGCGTCCGATCCGAACGCGCTGCTGATTGGCTTCGCGCTGGATCAGCAGATCACGGTGCAGAAGGCGTTCGCCGGTCCGGCCACGCTGCGCGCGCGGCTTGGTCACCTCGACCCTCAGCGCATTGCGGAGTTGGACCCCGACGTGTTTCTCGCTGCCTGCCGCGAAAAGCCTGCCGTGCACCGTTTTCCCGGATCGATGGCGACGCGCATCCAAGATCTCTGCGCGATGCTGGTCCGTGACTACGGCGGCGACGGCTCGCGGGTCTGGACCGAGGCGACCGATGCGGCCGATCTCGCTGCCCGCCTTGGAGCCCTGCCCGGTTTTGGCGAGATGAAGGTGCGCACGATCATGGTGCTCCTGTACCGCCAATACGGCGTCGAACTGCCTGGCCTGGCCAAGTTGATGCCTGCGCACCAGACGCTCGGCGATGTGCGCACCGCCGACGAGCTCGCGGCGTATCAGGCGGGCAAGCGAGCAGCCAAGGCTGCCAAGCGCGCCGCTTCGGCGTAGGCTGTCCGTCATGGGCAAGGGCTACGCGGAGGGACCAGCGGTTGAGGCGGCCGAAGAGGCCCGCGAACGCATGGCCGATGGCCCTGCTGCGCAGGCGATCCCAAAGCGTCGCGCCATCCTCGGCTCAACCGCCGACCAGCCCGACCCACACGTGCTCGGCTGGGAAGACGAAATTGACGCCGACGCCCTGTTCGCCTCGGGCGACGCCTGGGGTCTCCGCACCGTCGTCCTCGACGACCCGGCCTAGCTACGAGGCGACATTTTGGGCCCGGGCCCAGAATGTCGCCAACCTAACATGTCGCCAACCTCGACGAGCCAAAATTAGCGTCAC
>CANKHS010000093.1 GCA_947481755.1 Actinomycetota bacterium
GAGATGGCCGTCAGTGCACCGAGGTGCTTGAGGATGCCGCCGATGGCCCAGAGGCCGATCTCGCCGGGCATCATCGGGTTGGCCGGGTCGGGCGCGTCGAACATGTTCTGATCGCCCTTCCAGATCGAGATGTTGTGATGGCACCCGTTGGCCGAGACGCCCATGAAGGGCTTCGGCATGAAGCACGGGAACGCGTTCATCTCGCGGCCGACCTGCTTGCAGATCTGGCGGTACGTGGTGAGATTGTCCGCCGTCACTTCTGCGCGATCGAAGTTGAAGTTCAACTCGAGCTGGCCTGGCGCGTCCTCGTGGTCGCCCTGGATCATGTCGAGGCCGAGCTTCTCGGCGTACTCCATGACCTTGTGGATCAGCGGCTGGAACTCGGAGAACTGATCGATGTGGTAGCAGTACGGCTTCGAGAGACCCTCGACCGACGGTGTTCCGTCCGGGTTGTTCTTGAGCCACATCATCTCGGGCTCGGTGCCGGCGCGCAGGTGCATGCCGGTCTCGGCCTCAAAGGCGGCCTGGGTGCGCTTGAGCAACCCACGACAGTCGGCGGTCAGGAAGGCACCAGGATCGACGTCTTCCTCGCGACCACGGAACAACGTGCAGAACACACGCGCCACCTTCGGGTCCCACGGCAACTGCGAGAACGTCTCGGGGTCGGGCAAGCCAACGAGCTCACGCGACTCCGGGCCGTAGCCAATGTACTCACCGTGGCGATCGACGAACAGGTTGGCCGTGGCGCCGTAGACGAGCTGGAATCCCTTGCGGGCCATGCTCTCCCAATGCTTTGCCGGCACACCCTTGCCCATGATCCGCCCGGTGACCGATGCGAACTGGTAATAGATGTACTCGATGCCCTGGGCATCGATCATCTTCCGGACCTCTTTGACCTGGTCGCTACGACCTGGTGTCTCGAGGTAATTCTCTAGATCCGTCATATTTCGTACTCCTCTCCCACTTCTCCCCTCCGGGCGTCCCCGGATGTGGAAGAAAACGTAGGGGCAGAGGTGCCCTAGGGGCAATGTCTGCGGTACGCACTGCACAGCACCGGAATTGGCCGATTTGCACATAGTTGGGGCTGAATCTGGCGGAATTGAGTTCAGATTGTGAGCCGGTATGGCGAACTCCTCCTGCTACACACGCAACAAGTGCCTTGGCAGAGACAATTACTCGCTGGTAGTGTGTTCACTCTGAACACCACGACACCCCCTCTGCCTGTGCCACCCGCCGCGGCTGCTGATGAGCGCCGCGTGCTCTACGAGATCATTCGCACGGTCTCGTCGAGCGTCGATCTCGAAAAGGTGTTGAGCGCCATCGTCGAACTCGTCACCGAGCAGACCCGCGCGCACGCCACGCTGATCTTCATTGCCGAGGGTCCGAACGACGCGTTGGTGCTGCGGTCGGTATCCGACGAGCGCTACCGCGATCAGATCGGGACCGTCTCGATGCTACGCGGTGAGGGCTTGGCCGGCTGGGTCGCCAAGCACCGCGAGCCCGTCTTTATTGCCGAGAATGCGCTGCAGGATCCACGCGTCAAGTATTTCCCCGAGTTCGAGGAAGAGAAGTACCAGTCGATCGTGTCCGTCCCCCTGATCGCCCCGGACGACGAGATGATCGGTGTGATTGCCTTGCACGCCGAGGCGCCACGCGTCTTCACCGAGGAGGACGCAGCCTTCGTGATCCACTCGGCATCGCTGGTCGCCTCGGCGATTGTCAACGCGCGCCTCTACGAGGCGGCGCGGCGGCGAGTGCGCGAGCTGGAAGGCCTATCCGCCCTGTCAGCCGCTGTCTCCTCTGCCCCCACGCTGGATGACCTGCTGCCCACCGCTGCCAATCAGGCACTACCGCTCCTGAGTGCCGATTCCGCGCACATCTATCTCCTTGACCGTGGCGACCGCCTCCAGCGCCACGCCTCGGCTCCCGAGGTTGGCGACGCGCCCTCCGCTGTGACCGTGAGCGAGTTGGCCGAGGCACGCCGAGTCGGTAACACCAGTTCTGTCCAGGCCACGCTTGGTGCTGCGCTCTGGGGCGGTTCGCCCGAGCCCGGGTCGCTGTTGATGCCCATGCTCGCCGACGGTGAGCTGCTTGGTGCGCTGGTCGCACACGCCATCGACGATCGACCCTTCAGTGACGCCGATCGCGACCTGGCGGCTTCGATCGCCTCGCAGGTGGCCGTTGGTATCAAGAAGATTCGTCTGATTGAGGGGCTTGAAGAGCGCAATCTGATCAAGGATTTCTTCGCCGACCTCGCCGCTGGGCGCTTCGCCGATGGCCTGTCCAGTCGTGCCCGTCGACTCGGTTGTGATTTCAATCAGCCCAAGCTTGCGGTCGTCGCAATTGGTTGGCGCGATGCCGACGACGAGGGTCGTGTCGACGCCTTGGAGCGCTTCCGCACCGGCATGATGCGTGCACTCCCCGGCGTGCTCATCGATCAGCGTGACGAAGAGGCCGTCGCACTTGTACCCGCACTTGGCACCGACGAATCCGAAACGCTCAAGCGCCTTGAGAAGGCGTTGGGCGAGGGAGCAAACCGCCTGCCGCTGGTGGTGGGTGTATCCAGTCCCTGCCTCGGTGCCGCCGCGCTTGCGATCGGTCTGCAGGAGGCCCGCCAGGCCGCACTCGCAGCGCCCGTGATCGTTGATGCGCCCGCGATCGTGCCGTACGACGGGCTCGGGCCGTACAAATACCTGCTGCGGGTACCGCTCGACGGCGATGTCCGCGACCGGCAGCGCGATGCCTTGAAGAAGCTCGGTGAGTACGACCGCCAGCGCCAGGCCCAGCTGACACGCACGCTCGAGGAGTTCCTGCGCCAGCGCGGCAACATCTCGGCCACCGCCCAGGCACTCTACGTCCACCCGAATACCCTGCGCCAACGGCTGCGCCGCATCGAGGAATTGACCGGCATCAACATCAAGCAGGATGACTGGTTGATGATCGAGATCGCGCTCAAGCTGATCCGGCTTGAGGCGGCGCTCGGGCCAGCGAGCTAGCGCCAGCGTCCACTCGACGCGCGCCTCGCTACACCATTCCTTCACCACTGCCTTACGGGACACTTCCCCGATGCTCGGATCGACGACTCTATCCTGTCGCGTATGACGGATCCCGTTCGCATTGGCATCAATGGCTTTGGCCGCATGGGACGGCTCGCGCTGCGCGCAGCCTGGGAATGGCCCGAGCTCGAATTCGTGCACATCAATGAGGCGCATGGCGACGCTGCATCGTGCGCGCACCTACTCGAGTTCGACTCCGTTCATGGTCGCTGGAATCGCGAGATCACTGCGACTGCCGACACCGTCACCATTGGGAGTCAGGTGCTCAGTCACTCGTCGTTTGCCAGCCCGGAGGAGATCGACTGGGAGGCGCTCGGCGTCGAGCTCGTGCTCGAAGCAACCGGGCGCTTCAAGACACTCGCCACGTTACAGCCCCACTTCGATCGTGGTGCCCGCAAGGTGGTTGTGGCCGCACCGGTGCATGACCCCGCCGCCATCAACATCGTGATGGGCGTCAACGATGACCAGTACGACCCAACCGTGCACGACATCGCGACAGCCGCCTCCTGCACAACGAACTGCCTCGCACCGATCGTGCAGACGATCCATCAGGCACTCGGGATTCGCCACGGACTGATCACGACGCTGCACGACATGACAAATACGCAGACGATTGTCGACCTGCATCACAAGGATCTCCGGCGGGCCCGTTCGGCGAGCCAATCCCTGATCCCCACGACCACCGGTTCGGCACGCGCAATTGGCCTGATCTTCCCGGAGCTCGAGGGCAAGCTGAATGGACTAGCGGTACGCGTACCGCTTCTCAATGCCTCGCTGACCGACTGCGTCTTCGAAGTCGGGCGCGCAACCAGCGTCGAGGAAGTCAACAGCCTGCTCGAGGCCGCCATACACGGACGACTCGCCGGCATCCTTGGCTACGAGCCGCGCCCGCTCGTCAGCATCGACTACCGCACCGACCCGCGCTCGGCGATCGTCGATGCACTCTCGACGATGGTGGTCGACGACACGCAGGTCAAGATTCTCGCCTGGTACGACAACGAGTGGGGCTACGCAAATCGCTACGCCGAGCTTGCCCGGCTCGTCGGCCAACGGTTGCCCGAGTAGCATCGAGGGCATGAACGCGGCCGCCCGAGCTGGAGACCTGCGCAACTACGCGCTCGTCACGGCTGCCTACTGGGCCGACACGATCACCGATGGCGCGATCCGCGTCCTCGTCCTGTTCTACTTCTACCAGCTCGGCTATAGCCCGCTCGAGGTCGCCTCGCTGTTCCTCTTCTACGAGGCCTTTGGGATCCTGACCAACCTCTTCGGCGGCTGGATCGCTGCCCGCTTCGGCCTCAAGTCGACGCTGCTGGCCGGCCTAACGCTTCAGATCGGCGCGTTGCTGATGCTGGCGCTCGCACCATCGCCGTGGCTGGTCGTGCCGTACGTCATGGCCTCGCAGGCGGTCAGTGGCATCGCCAAGGACCTGACCAAGATGAGCTCAAAGAGCGCCGTCAAACTGGTCGTGCCCGAGGATGCTCCCGACGCACTGTTTCGCTGGGTCGCCATCCTGACGGGTTCGAAGAACGCCCTCAAGGGCGTCGGGTTCTTCCTCGGCGGCCTGCTCTTGACGGTCGTCGGGTTTCAGCCGGCACTCGGCATCCTCGGCGTCCTCGTGGGTGCCGCACTTCTACTCGTGCTGGTGGCCGTCCATGGGCAGCTCGGCCGCCCCGACGCCAAGGCGCGCTTTAGCCACATGTTCTCGAACAATCGCGCGGTTAATCTACTCGCCGCCGCGCGCGTCTTTCTGTTCGCGTCGCGCGACGTCTGGTTCGTCGTCGGCCTGCCGGTCTACCTGCGCAGCGTGCTGAATTGGAGCTTCTGGGAGGTCGGCGGCTTTATGGCGATCTGGGTGATCGGCTACGGCGTCGTGCAGGCCTTCGCGCCGCAACTCTTGCGGCGCACGGGCGGCCAGCCGACCGGATTTACGGCCGCCTGGCTGGCCTTTTTTCTCGCAATCCTGCCGGCCGGTATCGCGATCGCGTTGGCCGCCAACGCTGACGCGACGACCGTGCTCGTGATCGGCCTGATCGTGTTTGGCTTCGTGTTCGCCCTCAACTCCGCCGTCCACTCGTTCTTGATCCTGCACTACGCAGACGGCAACAAGGTCGCGATGAACGTCGGGTTCTATTACATGGCCAACGCCGGCGGCCGCCTCGCCGGCACGATCCTGTCCGGCCTGCTCTACCAATGGCAGGGCCTCGAGGCGTGCCTCTGGGCCTCGGCGCTGATGGTGCTGGCAGCCGGGGCGATCTCGCTGCTACTGCCGCGGACTCCAGTCGCTGTCGCGTCACCTGCTCGCTAACACCAGGCGCGATCAAGGGTGGCGCGCGATCTTAGGAGGACATGACACGTGCGCACGTGTCATGTCCTCCTAGAATCATCAGCGGATTAGAGCTACCCGCGCGCCTTGACCAGCGCGGTCAATTGCGGAACCACAGCGTTGAGATCACCAACGATGCCGAAGTCGGCATAGTCGAAGATCGGCGCGTTCTTATCTTTGTTTATCGCCACGATCGTGCCCGAGCCCTGCATGCCAACCTTGTGTTGGATCGCGCCCGAGATACCGCAGGCGACGTAGAGCTTTGGCGTCACGGTCTTGCCTGTCTGGCCGACCTGGGCACTGTACGGATACCA
>CANKHS010000094.1 GCA_947481755.1 Actinomycetota bacterium
GCTCGAGTTGACGCTCAAGCGCGAGTACGCCACTGTCTTTGGCCTGTTTCGCTATTGCGTTTTGACGCAAGAGGCGACGTACCTCTGCAACAAGCTGGATATGAAGATCGAGCATCAGCCGTCCTATCCGCTGTTTCATCTGCGGATGGAGGACGTCTGGGTCTGGGACAAGAATCGTCCGAGCCGGATCATTCCGCTGGCCGAGGTCCACACGACGCAGGACGTCACGATCGAGGAACTCAAGCCGGAGCATGAGGTCTTGACGACGCTGCCGCCCGAGTTCACGCCGCCGCCCGAGGATTAGAACTCGTGCTGCTCGCCGTCGACGTCGGCAATACCTCGAGTGTGCTTGGCCTGTTCGATGACGAGACGCTGGTTGCAGAGTGGCGCATCGCGACGCGAACGCGCACGGCCGACGAACTCGACGTGACGCTGCGCGGACTGTTGTCCTCGCGTGGCATCGATGCCAGTGCGATTCATGCTGGGGTTCTGTCGACGACCGTGCCGCCCGTCCAGGCAGCCTGGGAAGAGGTGATCGAGCGCATCGCAGGAACGACGCCTGTTGTGGTCGGACCGGGCGTCAAGACGGGTGTCCCCGTGCGTGTTCAAAATCCACGTGAGGTCGGCCCCGACCGCATCGCTAATGCCGCCGCCGTCGCGCACGTGGCTGGCACGCCCGCGATCGTCGTCGACTTCGGCACAGCTACAAACTTCGATGTCGTCGCGGAGGACGGTGCTTTTATCGGCGGCGCGATTGCGCCGGGCATGGAGGTCTCGATGGAGGCCCTCTTCGCGCGCGCTGCCCGACTCGGCAAGGTCGAGCTCGTGGCGCCGCCAAATGCGATTGGCACGGCGACGGTCGATTCGCTGCAATCGGGTGCGGTCTACGGCTTTGCCGGACTCGTCGACGGGTTGGTCACGCGCCTGCGAGCCGAGCTTGGAGCACCCGATTGCCCCGTGGTTGCCACCGGTGGTCTGGCAATCCTGGTCGCCTCGCACTGCACGACGATTACGCGCGTCGAGCCCGGGTTGACGCTCGAAGGTCTGCGGCTGATCTGGCAGCGCGCCATCGCGCCATGACGAAGCGCGGCTGGGACGGCAAGACCTACGACCGCATTGGCACACCCCAGTTGGAGTGGGGGAAGGTCGTGCTCGATCGGCTTGAGTTGCGCGGCGACGAGACGATCGTGGATGCGGGCTGCGGCTCGGGTCGCGTGACCGAACTCCTACTCGAGCGCCTGCCAGACGGGCACGTGATCGCGCTTGACGGCTCGGCCTCGATGATCGAAGCCGCCCGCGAACGGCTTGGTGGACACGCCAACATCGAGTTCACGGTGATGGACCTCCTCGAGCTAGACCTTGGCGGTCGACAGGTCGATGGCGTCATTTCAACTGCCACCTTCCATTGGATCACCGATCACGCCCGACTCTTCGAACAGCTTCACGCGATTATTCGACCCGGTGGCCAGCTGGTCGCTCAGTGCGGCGGCAAGGGCAACATCGCCAAGGTCCTTGAGCAGGCCTATGCGCTGATGGCTGAGCCCGAGTGGAGCGCATTCTTCGAGGGCTACGTCGATCCGCATCGCTTCGCCGATGCGCCCGAGACGGAAGTCCTGCTCCACGCGGCGGGGTTTGCCGAGGCGACGTGCTGGCTGCAGGCTGCGCCGACCAGCCCACCCGAGCCACCGGTCTTTCTCGGCACCGTCATTCTCGGCGGCGCCATGGAGCGGCTGCCACTCGAGTTGCACGATGCGTTTCTCGCCGAGATCCTCGGGCGTCTACCCGAGCCGTTTGAGGCCGATTACGTGCGCCTCAATATCGACGCGATCGCGTAGAGCTAGCCGCCGCCGTAGAGCGAGATCGGCAGGTCGAGCTCGGTGTCGTCCGCGCCCGAGCCGAGTGCGGCAATCTCTGCCTCCATCGCCGCCACGAGTAGACGAGCACCCGGAGCTGCTCGAAACAGCGCCTCTTCAACCTCTGCCGTCGACTCGAGCGTCGAGAGCTCCTGGCGCAACGTGCGCTGGAAGTTGCCGCGCTTGAGGTACCAGCCGTGGAACTTGCGCAGGAAGTGCGTCGAGCGGCGATCGCCAAGCTCGCGCACGGTCTCGCGAATAAAGCGCACCAACTCGGCGACGACCTCGTCATTCGACGGTTGCACATCAACGTCACCGGCCATTGAGGCAAGCAGCCACGGATTGCCCTGGGCGCCACGGCCGATCATCACGGCCGCACAGCCGGTCGTCTCGAGGACGGCGTGGGCGCGTTCGCGCGAGGTGATGTCGCCCGAGGCGATCACGGGTACCGAGACGAGCTCGACGAGCTCGGCCGTCAAGGCGTGGTCGGCATGCCCGGTGTACATCTGCTTGGCGCTGCGCGGGTGGAGTGTCAGTGCCTGCGCGCCGGCCTCGACGAAGCGGGGGCCGGCGATCGTGAAGTCGCGCGACTCGTTCAGTTCGCCACGGCGCATCTTGACGGTGACGGGCACGTCGACGGCCTCAGCGACAGCGGCCACAACACGCGCACCGCGCTCGGCACCATCGGAGATCAGCGTCGCGCCGGCGCCGGTCTTCGTGACCTTGCGAACGGGGCAACCCATGTTGATGTCGATCAGGTCGGCGCCCGCCTCAACACACATGCGAGCAGCATCCGCCATCAGGACAGGATCGGAACCAAAGATCTGTACGGCCAAGGGCTTCTCGTCGCGCGAGATCCGCAGGTAGTTCATCGTCCGCTCGTTCTGATGGCCAAGACCACAGGCCGAAACCATCTCCGAGCAGACCAATCCAGCGCCAAAACGACGGCCCTGACGACGAAACGCCTGGACCGAAACCCCTGCCATCGGAGCCAGCACAATACGGCTCGGAATCTCGACCGAACCGATGTGCCAGGTATCTGTGAGGCTGCGTACATCAATCGCCATAGCCGCAGGGTATCGAAGGCCCGGCGTACCCCACGCCTCTCCCTGTGTACGATGCGACTCGTCTGGCGCTATCTCGGCGCCCCGATCAACCTGCCGGAGGGTCCGTGGCTAAGGAAATCGTCCTCACCGCTGAGGGTTACGAAGAGCTCAAGAAGCGCTATGAGCACCTGACGACCGAGGGTCGTCGCGAGGTTGCTGAGCGCATCAAGGAAGCCCGTGACTTCGGCGATATCTCTGAGAACTCTGAGTACGACGACGCCAAGAACGAACAGGCGAAGATCGAAGATGAAATTGCTGAGCTCGAAGAGCAGCTGCGCGAGGCGACCATCGTCGAGAAGGCCGACCTCAAGGTTGGCGTTGTCGCGATTGGCTCGACCGTCAGCATCAAGGGTGCTCGCAACAAGGAAATGAAGTTCAAGCTCGTGGGCTCTGCCGAGGCCGACCCCGACCTGAACCGCCTCTCCAACGAATCGCCAATTGGTCGCGCCGTCTTGGGTGGCAAGAAAGGCGACAAGGTCGACGTCGTCACGCCGAAGGGCACCGTCAAGTACGAGATCACCGCGATCTCGCGCGTGTAGGACTCGATGGACTTCGCGTCCCTTCCGCACCGGTTCGGTGAGCGAGACGCGATTGGTGACCTACGCACGGCCGAGGACGGACTCGAGCCCGAACAGGCAGGCACACAGTCGTGGCGCATCGCTGGGCGCGTGCTCGGCCGTCGCGGCCAGGGTGGTGTGTCGTTTATCGACCTCGAGGACATGTCGGGCCGCGTGCAGCTGTTGGCCGACCTCGAGCAGCTCGGTGAGGAGACGTTTGAGCAGGTGCGCTCCGTCTCGATTGGCGATCTGATCGGTGTCGTGGGCACTGCCACCCGAACGCGTCGCGGCGAGCTGAGCGTCAAGGTCGCTGAGTGGATCGAGCTCGCGCCGTGCCGCCTGCCGTTCCCGGATCGCCACCACGGTCTGCAGGACGTCGAGGTCCGGCATCGTCAGCGCTACCTCGACCTGATGACCGACCCCGAGGCGCGCGATCGGTTCGTGGCGCGCGCCAAGATGGTCGCGAGTATTCGCCGCACGCTCGACGATGCGAACTTCGTCGAGGTTGAGACGCCGGTTCTGCAGCCGCTCTACGGTGGCGCTGCCGCACGCCCCTTCGTCACGCACCACAACACGTTGGATCGCGATCTCTACCTGCGTGTCGCCACCGAGCTGTACCTCAAGCGCTTAGTCGTCGGTGGCCTCGAGCGCGTCTACGAGCTCGGCAAGGACTTTCGCAACGAGGGAGTCTCGCCCAAGCACAATCCCGAGTTTACGATGCTCGAGTTCTACGAGGCCTACGCGGACTGCGAAGACGTGATGACGCGCACGGAGCAGATCGTCACGGCTGCTGCACTGGCGGTCTGTGGCACGACGAAGGTGACGGTCAAGGATCAGGAGATCGACTTCGGCGTTCCGTGGCAGCGGATGACGCTGGGCGAAGCGATCGAGCAGAAGACGGGCATCAACCCACTTACGCTCGGCCGCGACCCGCAGCCCTTGGTCGACTATCTGAAGAGCCAGGGCATCGACACCTCCCGCGACAAGACGTGGGCACAACTCGTCGACCACATGCTCTCGCATTACGTCGAGCCCACGCTGATTGCCCCAACGTTTCTCGTCGACTACCCCGTCGAGTTGTCGCCGCTCTCCCGTCGCAAGCCGGGTGGGGAGGGCCTCGTCGAACGGTTCGAGGCGTTCTGTGGCGGCATGGAGATCTCGAACGGATTCTCGGAGCTCAACGATCCCGACGATCAGCGCGCCCGCTTCGAGGAGCAGGCGGCCGCTGGACGGGCGGGCGACGAGGAAGCCCATCCTCTTGATGAGGACTACGTGACAGCACTCGAATACGGCCTACCGCCGACCGGTGGTGTGGGCCTTGGCATCGACCGTCTGGCGATGTTGTTGACGGCACAAGACACGATCCGTGAGGTCATCTTGTTCCCTGCGATGCGTACGTAAGACGTAACCCGGGTCATTCGACCGAACGGGTGCGAATCACCCTCTGGTAGTGTGAGCAACCTACCGGTGAAGTGGTGGAATCCGCACACCGGGACCCTGCGAAATAGCAGGTAGGAGGCCAACAATGTTCGAACGATTTACAGAACGCGCACGCCAGGTTGTCGTCCTTGCACAGGACGAGGCCCGTGCGCTCAAGCACAACTACATCGGCACCGAGCACATCCTGCTCGGTCTGCTGCGTGAAGAGGAGGGTCTCGCCGCGCGCGTGCTTGACTCCCTCGACATCACGGTCGAGGACGTGCGCGCGAATGTCGCGCGCATCGTCGGCCAGGGCGAAGAGGTGACGACGGGCCAGATTCCGTTTACACCGCGCGCCAAGAAGGTGCTCGAGTTGGCACTGCGCGAGGCGCTGTCGCTTGGGCATAACTACATCGGTACGGAGCACATCCTGCTTGGTCTCGTCCGCGAGAACGAGGGTGTCGCTGCCCGCATCCTGCTCGACTTCGATGCCGACGCCGAGAAGATTCGCAACGAGATCATCCGCATGCTGTCGGGTCCGGGTCGTCGCTCGCAGTCCGGTGGCACGGCCGCTGGTGCGGGTGCCGGTGCTGGTTCGCCCGAGTCGAAGAAGTCGTCGAAGTTGCTCGATCAGTTTGGTCGCAACCTGACGAAGCTGGCGACCGAAGGCAAGCTCGACCCTGTCGTTGGACGCCAGACCGAGATCGAGCGGATGATGCAGATTCTCGTCCGCCGCATGAAGAACAACCC
>CANKHS010000095.1 GCA_947481755.1 Actinomycetota bacterium
CGGCTTCGACTGCTCCGGTTTCGTGTGGCGCGTCTTGGCGCTCGACCCGACCTCGCCCGCCACGGTGTCGAAGGCTCTCGGCGGCCGCACCACATACGAGATGGCTGGCACAACGCCGGTTGCGCAGCGATTGACGGCAGCACAGATGCAGCCGGGTGACGTGATGCTCTTTGGCTCCGGTGGGATCAACGCCAAGTCCGGCAGCATTGGACATACCGGCATGACGATCTCGCCGCAGCTCTTCATCCAGTCGTCCGGGCAAGGTATTGCGCTGGCGCGCTGGGATACCGGGTACTACAAGGACAACTTCGCCTTCGGCAAGCACGTCCTCGGGTAACGCATCAATGTCCGGAAGGGGTCAGGCCCGATCTGGACAGTTGATGATGAGCGAGCTCGCCTATCACTGTCCAGATCGGGCCTGACCCCTTCCGGACATTGATGGCGCTAGGCGCCGTGACACTTCTTGAACTTGCTGCCCGAGCCGCAGGGGCAGGGATCGTTGCGGCCGACCTTGGTGCCACCAAATTGGGCGCCAAGGTTGGGGAGAGCGTCGGTCGGAGTGGTGATCGCTCCGACTTCCGTCGCCGAACGCACCTGTTCGAGCTCGCGGACGTCCTCGTTATCGAGTGTCAAGACGGTCTCGACGGGATCAGGGTTGGCAACGGCTCGAGGCGGATCACCCGCGACGAGGCCCAGACCCTCCAAGAGTGCAATCGCCTCCTCCGCATCGAGATCGGATGGCAGCACGGGTACATCAATGCGCGATGGCGCGACGAGGCGGAAACGTTCCCACTCCATCAGTGCCAGTGGGTCTTGGGTGTCGCTGAGCGCCGCGAAGGCCTTGCGGCGTCGCGTGTCTGACCCATCGAGTGCGTTGAGGATGCCCTCGAGCGACGATGGCAACCAGTGCTTCCAGCCGAGCTCCATCGCTGCAGCCTAGCGCCGTCGGGTACGCTCCCGACTCGAGCAGGAGAACACGATGGATCTTGATGATGGACGACTCGCGGAGCTGTTTGACGGCGTGGAGGCATTGCGCGGCGCGCGCACGGTGACGCCTCTCGCTGGTGGTCTGACAAACCACAACTTCAAGATCGATACTGATGCGGGCTCCTTCGTCGTGCGAATCTCGGATCCTGACACCGGGTTGCTGGCGATCGACCGGGACAACGAGCACGTCAACTCCGTCGCCGCAGCTGCGGCCGGCGTTGGTGCCGAGGTCGTCGATTACGTACCAGACAACTGCATGCTCGTTCTCGAGTTCCTTGAGGACACCGAGACGATGTCGCGGGAAACGATGCAGCGTGGCGATCGACTCGACATCGCAGCTGCTGCGATTCGCCAGTTGCATCAGGGACCCGCGTTTCGCGACCCCTTCGACATGTTCGCCATCCAGCGCGGCTACCGCGAGGTCTGCCGCGAGCGGGGCTTCGTGCTGCCCGACCGATACGACGAGTTCGAGCCCAAGGTGCGCCGCCTGGAGCAGGCAATGCGACTCAACGCAGAGACGCTCGTGCCGTGCAACAACGATCTCCTGGCCGAGAACTTTCTCTGGGACGGCACGCGCTTTCGCCTGATCGACTGGGAGTACTCCGGAATGAACGAGGCGTCGTTCGAACTTGGCAATGTCTGGAGCGAGTCCGACCTCTCGCTTACGCAGCTTGAGGAACTCGTCGCGGCCTATTGGGGAGAGGCGACGCCCGCCAAGATTGCCCGGGCCCGCATGTGGGGCCTGATGTCGAAGTACGGCTGGACGCTGTGGGGCGTCATCCAGCACAACCTCTCCGATATCGACTTCGACTTCTGGGAGTGGCTGATGGACAAGCACGATCGCGCCACGCTCGAATTTGACGGAGCCGACTTTGATCGCCTCGTCGCGGACATCGAGAGTGATGTCGCCTAAACCACTTCTCTTGGTCCGCTATCGCCTCGCCGGTGGGCTGATGGACGAGGTGCTCGAGCGGTGTGACGTGCGCTTCCTCGACGGTCCCGTCTTGCCACCGACGTCGCCGGAAGATCTCGCGCGAACGTGGGGGATCTGGACGTTTGGTGAGCAGATCGATGACGACCTGCTCGATCGCATGCCCGCGTTGCGGTGCGTCGTCAACTTTGGTGTCGGTGTCGACGGCATTGACCTCGAATGTCTCAAGCGTCGGGGCGTCGTCTTCGCCTGGCCGATCGGTGCCAACGCTGAGGCCGTCGCCGACCATGCGATGGCGCTTCTGCTCGCTGTCACGCACCGCATCGTCGAGAACGACGCGCTCATCCGGCGAGGCGACTGGGAGACCGACGGCTACCTGCCACTGATGGCGGGCGATATTTACGGCAAGCGACTTGGCGTGATTGGGCTCGGCTCAATCGGCCAAGCCTTCGTGCGGCGCGCGCACGGGTTTGCGATGGACGTGCGCTACGCAACACCACGGCGCCTCGCGCCCGAGCGCGAAGCCGAGCTTCGTATCGAGCACAGCGAACTCGACGACCTGCTCGGCTGGGCCGATGTGATCAGCCTGCATTGCCCACTGACCGATGAGACGCGCGGGCTGCTGACTCGAGAACGGATTGCGCTCCTGCGCCCAGAGGCGGTCATAATCAACACGGCGCGCGGCGGCGTGATCGATCAAGACGCGCTGATTGAGGCACTCGTCGAACAGCGGATCAGCGGTGCGGGACTCGACGTCTTTCGCGATGAACCGCGCGTGCCGATCGCGCTCCGTGAACTGCAGAACGTGGTGCTGACCCCTCATATCGCCGATGCCACGCCGGGCGCAGAAGCGGCGCTGATCGAGCACTGTGCGGGCGTCGTGCTGACCGTCCTACAGGAGACAAGTTAGGGCTGCTGTGGTAGCAGCGGTGGGTCTTCGAGGAGTCCCAAGCGCCCAGCCAACCAACCCGCGGTCGTAGCCTGTAGTAGCAGCGTCGTGACGACTGCGAAGGTCACGAGCGTGGCGACCAGAGGTGCGCCGGGCACGTGCTCGGCGAGCAGCATGCTGGCGATCGCAACAGGGACAACGCCGGTCTCTCGGCACCAGACAACGAAGACCGCCTCCTGCCGTGTCCAGTTGGCGCGACGGTCGAGGCCGAGGCAGATTGCGACGGTAATGGGTCGAGCGACGAAGATAAACACGACCATCACCGCGAGACCGGCCCAGAGGTTGTCGACCAGCGCACCCACGTCAAGGTTGAGGCCGAGCACCACGAAAATTGCGAGCACCACGATGTCGACGGTCTGTGTGAGGTACGTGTCGAGCGCCTCCTCTTGAACGCGGTCGTGCGCAATGCGCAGCAACTCTTTGTTGCCAACGATCAGGCCAGCGACGAAGGCAGCCAGGTACGGCGATCCGCCGGTCGCCTCGCTCGTGGCGTAAGCCAGGGCGACCATCGCCAACAGGGTTGCGCCCGCCGACTCACGGAGCACGCCAAGTCGGTGGTTCGACAAAAGGAAGGCGATCACCACACCTCCAACGACGCCGATGACCAGGCCGATGCCGATGCTCTGCGCAAACTCCACCAGCGGTCCGTTGGTTGACAATGCGCTGGTTGTCATGCCACCAGCCACGACAATTGCGGACAGCGTCAGCGTCAAGATGGTGCCCATCGGGTCATTGATTGCGCTCTCGGCGATCACCGTCTGAGCAACACGCGGTCGGAGACCAAGGCGTTCGAACAGCGGCACGAGGATGGCGGGATCGGTCGAAGCCAGAGCCGCGCCAGCCATCAGAGCGATCGGCCAGGTGACGGCGAACAGCGGTTGAATTGCGAGACCTGTGATCGCTGCGGTGATCGCAACGCCAGGGATCGAGAGGAGGAGCAACCCAATCGCAGTCTTCGAAATAACGCGTACGGAGATACCCATTCCGCCATGAAAAAGAATCAGCGCCACGCCGATCGAGAACAGTAGGGAGGGGCCTGGCGCATCGATCGGCACGCGGACGATGTCGAACAGTTGTGGGCCAACCACGATGCCGGCGACGACCAAAACGACCATGCTCGGTAGACGCACGAGGCCTGCGATGGGTACGGCGATCAGGCCGACAGCGAGCACAATGCCAATTGTGCGTAGGGTCTCTTCGACGTCCACAACGAGTAGTGTAGAGGCAGGAAACCCGTAACGGATCGCGACGTCGGGGGGTCTGTCCGATGGGGGCGCTAAGTTTGTCATCCCCCGTGAGTCAGCGGGTACTAGGATTTCGTACATGCCACCGCGGGGTGGAGCAGGAGGAGAACGATGGAGATCGAGCGGCGATATACAACTGAGGGGAGCGACCCGTACGCGGGTATCTCCTTCGTCGAGCGAACGTCTCGTATCGTCAACCCGGACGGGTCCGTCGCCTTCGAGGCCACGATCATGGCACCCGAGGCCTGGAGCCAGGTTGCGGTCGATATCCTCGCGCAGAAGTACTGCCGCAAGGCCGGCGTCGCCGCGCAGTTGAAGCCGATCAACGAGGCCGGCGTGCCCGAGTGGTTGCAGCGCCATGAGCCCGACGAGGACGCAATCGCCGCACTGCCAGAAGATCAGCGCTTCGTCGGCGAGAACGACGCCCGTCAGGTCTTCGGCCGCCTTGCTGGCTGCTGGGCCTACTGGGGCTACACGCACGATTACTTCGACGAGGCTGGCGCGCTCGCGTTCCGCGACGAGCTGCAGGCAATGCTCGCCCTTCAGGTTGCCGCACCGAACTCGCCGCAGTGGTTCAACACCGGTCTGCATTGGGCCTACGGCATTGCTGGACCAGCCCAGGGCCATTGGTACTGCGAACCTCGCTCCGGAGAATTGAAGCGCTCGACGAGCGCGTACGAGCGCCCGGCGCCGCACGCCTGCTTCATCCAGTCCGTCGACGACGACCTCGTCAACGAGGGTGGCATCATGGACCTCTGGGTCCGCGAGGCACGCGTCTTCAAGTACGGCTCGGGCACGGGCTCGAACTTCTCGAAGCTGCGTGGCTCGGAGGAGCGCCTCTCCGGTGGCGGTCGCTCGTCGGGTCTGATGAGCTTCCTCAAGATTGGCGACCGCGCCGCTGGTGCGATCAAGTCCGGTGGCACGACGCGCCGCGCTGCCAAGATGGTCACGCTCGATCTCGACCATCCGGACATCGAGCAGTACGTCCGCTGGAAGGTTGTCGAAGAGACCAAGGTCGCCGCACTCGTGGCCGGCTCCAAGATGCTCAACCGTCACCTCAACGCCGTGCTCGCCGCGACGCAAGAGGGCGAAGGCGATGCGCGATACGTCGCGCGCGACAACCCGGAGCTCGCCAAGGCCGTTCGTGGCGCCCGCGCCGCCGGCGTTCCCGACGCCTCGATCCAGCGCACGCTCGATCTTGCGAAGCAAGGCGTCAAGGAACTCCAGATCGACGAGTACGACACCGACTGGCAGGGCGAGGCCTATCTGACCGTCTCCGGCCAGAACTCGAACAACTCCGTCCGCATCACCAATGCCTTCATGGAGGCCGTCGAGGCCGACCGCGATTGGCCGCTCTACGACCGCACCGAGCTCTCTCGCGCCAGCAAGCAGGAGCGCGACCCTGAGCCCAGCAAGGTGCTGCGAGCCCGCGACCTGTGGGATCAGATCTGCGAGGCAGCTTGGCTGTGCGCCGATCCGGGGGTTCAGTTCCACGACGCGACCAACGAGTGGCACACGTGC
>CANKHS010000096.1 GCA_947481755.1 Actinomycetota bacterium
GCGAATCGCGCGATCGATCTCGGACGCGATGTGCGGGCCGGCAGGGCACCCCATCGACGTCAGCGAGTACGTGGCGTGGACATTCTTGGCCTCGTCAATTTCGACCTCGTACACGAGACCAATGTCGACGATACCCATCATTAGCTCGGGGTCCTCAACCTGGTTGAGTGCGTCGAGCACGATTTGCTTAGTAACTTCGCTCATGCCTACATCCTTCGCGTGAACTCATAGGGTAGCCGACGCGCCCGTCACGAGCCAAGGCGATCGGGCAATTGTCGATCGGGCCAGATATCGAGGAACGCCGCACGCTCGTCGCCGGTCGCCGACGCGAGCTTGATTGCAGCAAGCGCTCCACGGTCCGAGCCAGCCATGTCGGCGGCTCGCTGCTCTGCCCAGGCCAGCTGCGCATCGGCCGCGACGATTGCATCGACGAGACCAGCTGCGAGAGCCTCATCTGCACCGACACGTGCGCGAGTCGCAAGGTATTCGAGCGTCTTCGGGCGCCCCACCAGCAATTCGAGGCGCACCAGCCCACCAAAGCCGGGCATCAGACCAAAGCCCGCGTGCACAAACCGCAGCTCGGCATCGGGCGCAGCAATCCTCCAGTCAGCCGCGAGTGCCAGCTCGGCGCCGCCACCCACCGCGTGTCCAGGCAGGCAGGCTACTACCAGCAGGGGCAGTTCCTCGAGCAGGTCGCAGAGTTCGGTACCGCGATCGGTCAGCGTCTCCCCCGTCTCGTCCAGCTCTTCCCACTCGCGAATCGCAGCGCCCGAACAGAACACACCGTCTGCGCCCGTTAGCATCAGAAGGCGCACAGACTCGGTCGCGGCGGCCTCGAGGGCGAAACGCGTAATCAACGTCGCCGCCTCTGGACCCAACGCGTTGCGCGTGGTCGCATCGTCGATGGTGATGACGGCGAGTGCGTCGCGGATCTCAAAACGAACTGGAACTGTCATGGCGGCAGCGTACCGGGAAGCCTCTACCTAGCCAACAGGAGGTATTTCGGCATCCAACTTGCGGATCGCCTCCGCCGCACGCGCACGATAATCCGCGACCAGCTCGGCGTAGTCCTCGTCACCGATGTGGTGCGTGGCGTGGTCGACTTCGAGTTCCTTGAGTGCCCCGAGTGCGAGGTCACGCTCTTCGCGGAGCGCCAGACGACGGCGCTGACCCTCGGTAAACGGATCGAGCTGGTCGCCCGCCGAGGCGGGACGCACCAGTGGCCAGGCGACACCGATAACGACAGCGAGCGCAATCAGGCCAAGGACGAGAGCGGCAATCATCACGACTCTCCTGGCAGTGGCTCTTCGGCGTAGCGGCGCAAGATCCGGCGCGCCTCGCGCTCGTCGGGCCAGACGCAGAGGATGACACCACCGACGAAGAAGAAGCCGGCAATCCAGAGCAGTCCAACCACTGGCTTGTAGAACGCCTTGATCTGGACCGCGCCATCGCCACGGATGCCGTCGAGAATGATGAAGAGGTCGCCCGCAGTCATCGTCGTGCGAATGGCCACCTCATTCGAGGTCGTCTGCTCACGGATGTACGCGCGCTTTGCCGGCTTGAGCGTGCCGAGGCTACTGCCGTCGCTCGTGACGTTGAGGACCGCTGCCCGCTCAACGTAGTTCGGACCGCGCGTCTTCTCGACTCCCGAGAACGTCAGGACGTTGCTGCCGACCGTGAGTGACTGCCCCGGCTTAAGCAGACCCTCGGCGCGCGTCTCGTAGGCGCTCGAGCCGATTGCGCCGATCACGAACAGGATCACGCCGAGGTGCACGATGTAGCCGCCGTACCGCCGACGATTGCGCCCAATCAGGTGCAGCAGCGCCACCAGCCAGTTCTCGCCATGGATACTGCGGCGGGCTGCGGCGCCACGCACGAACTCGCTCAGGATCGTCACCGTCACGAAGGCGCAGACACTGCCAGCGGCAACACCAGGCCATGACGAGTCGAGTCCAAAGCCGATCATGACGCCTCCAGCAATCAGGCCAGCGACCACGGGCCAGAGAAACGAGCGTCGCAGTTGCTTAAGCGACGCGCGACGCCAGGCAATCAACGGGCCAACGCCCATCAGGAATAGGAGCGGAATGCCGAAGGCAACCACGAAGAAGACGTAGAACGGCGTCGAGACGGTCTCGCGTACCGACCCGACGGCCTCGGTCAAGAGCGGGAAGATGACGCCCCAGAGGACGGCGAAAGCGAGTCCGACGAGCAGCAGGTTGTTGAACAGGAACGTGGCCTCACGACTGACGAGCGACTCGATGCGCTGATCGGCCTTCAACAGCGGCAGGCGCCAGAGGATGAGCCCGAACGCTCCCCCAAGCACGGCAGCAAGGGCGAACACGAAGTACCAGCCGATGTTGGTCGAGACGAAGGCGTGGATCGACGAGAGGATGCCGCTGCGCGTCAGGAAGGTTCCGAAGATCGACAACGCGAACGCGCCAGAGATCAGACAGATGTTCCAAACCTTGAGCATGCCCTTGCGCTCCTGCACCATCACCGAGTGCAAGAAGGCGGTCGCGACAAGCCACGGCATGAGCGCCGCATTCTCGACTGGATCCCAGGCCCAGAAGCCGCCCCAGCCAACCTCCGTGTATGCCCAATGCGAGCCGAGCAACATGCCGATACCCAGAAAGCCCCACGAGGCGAGCGTCCAACGCCGAGAGGCGACGAGCCAACGCGCGTCGGTGCGGCCGGCGATCATCGCGGCCATCGCGAGCGCGAACGGGATCGCGAGTCCGACGTAGCCGAGGTAGAGCGCGGGCGGATGGATCGCCATATACGGGTTCTGCAGCGATGGGTTGAGCCCCAACCCATCGGCGGGAGCCAGTTGCGTGACGAATGGACTCGCCGGCACAACCAGCAACACGAGGAAGAATGCGCCGATCAGCGCCAAGACCATGATCAACCACGGCTGCAACTCACCAAGCGCCCGTCGCGTGGCGCGAAGGGCGAGCAGGCTGAAGGCCCCAAGGATTGTCACCCACAGCAGCAACGAGCCGGCCTGCGAACCCCACCAGGCCGTAAACATGTAGCCCGCTGGCAAGGATCGTGACGTCGTGTCGGCAACGACTTTGAACGAGAAGTCGTGAGTAAAGATCGCGTAGAGGAAGATCGCGTCGGCGATCACGACGAGTGCGAGGATTGCCCAGAGCGCGTTACGGGCGCTGGTCAGAAAACGTCGATCGCGCCCGAGACCAGCAAACAATCCACCGGCAGCCGCATAGATCGCGAGCAGCAGCGCAAGGATCAATGCACCTTGGCCGATCAGTGCCACGTCACGTACTCCTGACAGCTCAGGACGAGCCCGACGACGTCGAGGTCGTCGCCTTGTCCTGATACTTCGATGGACACTTGGTCACCAGTGTGTCCGGGATGGCGGTAAAGACGCCGTTCTTGAAGGTGCCGTCGATCACAATCGCCCGCCCGACGCGGTACGCGTCGGGGACGGCACCGTGATATTCGACGGGCATCGTGGCGGCATGCTCGTTGTCTTGCAAGATAAAGCGCATCCCGTGCGGATCTGCGGCGTCGCCACTCGTCTCGGTGACCTTGCCTTCAAGGCGCACCTTCTGGCCGTCATAGCCCGTCGAGGCCTGAGCAACACCAAGCACAGGAATCGACGAATCGGCGAAGGCCGTGTAGACGGCGAACGTGCCGAGAAGCGACGCAACAGCCAATGCGATCACCAGCCGGACGTGTCGAATGCCGGGTTTGGGATTCTCGGGAGTTGCGGGCGCGGCATCGCTCATGCGTTGCTCATTCTATCGGAGGCCTGACGGTTCTGGCCCACTCGCGAACTACGCGGCTTCGGGACGCGCGCCATCGATGCGTAGCAATTCGTCACGCATCTCGGCACGGTCGATGTACGACATCGCATCGGCGTACCCCTGGCTGTAGGCGGTCCGCAAATACCACCCGATAATCTCGGGATCCCACTGCTCGCGGGGCACTTCGAAGAGCTCCGCCCACAGCCCTGCCAGGCGTAGATCGAGCAGCCGCGCGAGGTCCTCATGTCGTTCCACCTGTGAGGCACGCTACTCGCGACACCGGACAGTGACCGAAATCGGCATACTTTGCGGCCATGGCAATCGCCTTCACCGTTGATGCACCAAAGTCGTTTGAGGCCAACCCGGGCCTGATCTCGTTCCATGCCCGCAAACCAGTGGATACGTTGGAGGTGCGCGTCAACGGCAAGCGCTACAAGGTGGTGGCGCTCACAAGCCCGCAGCGCAAGGCGACGATCGGCCCGCTCGGCCTCCCGTCGCAGGATCTGACGATCACGGTGACGGGCTTTCGAGACGGCAAGGTTGTTGGACGACAGACTGCAACGAACGTTCTGGGCCTACCGAAGGCGTCGATGACGATCCTCCCGATCACCAAGACACCTCCCCTCACCCAACGCCGTATGCGACGTCTGCCTCACCCCGGCGGAACCGTTGCCGCGTGGACCGTCAATCTCGCATCCGGACTCGGCGCGTCGTATAACGCCGGCGCACGCTTTACGGCTGCCAGCACGGCCAAGCTGCCGATCATGATCGACCTGCTGATGATCACAAAGCGCGACATCGTTGGCTCGAGCAGTTGGGGTTCGTTGCAGGCGATGATTCGCAGCTCGTCAAACGATGCCGCCAATACGGTCCTCGAATACATCGGAGGTAGCACGACCAGTGGTGGCGCCCAGGTAACGGCGATGGCACACCGACTTGGAGCGCTTCATACCGATACTGCTGCGGGCTATCTCGCGGGACAGGACCGCAAGGGGACCAATCCCCCCGTGCAGATCAACGCACAGCCCGAGGTTCCCTGCTGCAAGGAAACGACGGCGCACGATCTTGGGATCTTGATGCAGCAGATCGTTGAGGCCACCGCGGGCAAAGGCCGCGCGCATCGTCTTGGTCTAACTGCCCGCGATGCCCGCGTGGCGCTTTGGCTGCTCGCACACACGTCGAATCCCGGCCTGTTTGAGCCATGGACACAGTGGATTACCGCACACAAGATTGGTGATGTCGACCGAGCGTGGCATGACGTTGCTGCCATCTTTACCCCACAGGGCCCACTGATCACTGTCGCGATGACGTACAACGAAAACGGGATCAATCAGTCGACGTCGGCCGAATACGGCAAACGTGTTCTCCACACCGCTCTGACGGGACTCCAGGCACCACCCCCCAAGCCCGAACGCCCGATACCATTTCATACGTGAGTACGGCCGAACACGCGGGTCTCTCCACGGCACAGGCCGAGGAGAAACGCCGTGCACTGGGCGAGCAACGCAAAGACGCCACGAGCATTCCGCTGCGCGCGATCCTGCGTCGCAACGTCTTTACGTTGATCAACCTGATCACGCTCGGCTTCATGGTTCTGATCGTCGCGGCCGACGCCTGGAAGGACGCTCTGTTCGCGGCCGTGATTGCACTCAATGCGCTGATTGGTATCGCGCAGGAGTTGCGTGCCAAGCGGACACTGGATCGTCTTGCGCTCCTGATCGCTCCCCAGGCTTCCGTCCGGCGCGATGGCGCGACGTGCTCAGTGCTTGCCGAGGAGTTGGTGCCCGACGACATCGTCGAGTTGCAGCCTGGCGACCAGGTCGTGGCCGACGGCGAACTCGTTGAGGCGCGC
>CANKHS010000097.1 GCA_947481755.1 Actinomycetota bacterium
CCCGATTGTCCTCCCGCCACCGAGGCCGTCGAAGTCTTTACCGTCACGGTTGACGGCGACTCTGTCCTCGTCGACGTCTAGGTCGACTCGATGACGATCGCACTGATTGCTGGTTCGGGCATGGCAGGGCGCGCGGCGGCTTTGACGCTCCGCCGCGTCGGCTGGACGGGGGAGATCGTCCTGGTCGGCGACGACCCGGAATATCCGTACGATCGTCCGCCACTCTCGAAATCGGTCGTCGTTGGTACTGCCGACATGAGCAAGGTCATCAAGCCCGCGCCAGAGGTGTACGAGCAGGACGGTATCGACCTGCGACGTGGAGTGACGGTGACAGGCGCCGACGCGTCGGCGAAGACGGCTGAGTTGTCGGATGGCTCGACGTTGGCATGGGACGCGCTCGTGCTTGCAACAGGGTGTGCGCCGCGACAGTTGCCGATCCCTGGGCTCGATCTGCCAGGCGTGCATCGCGTGACGCGACTCGACGAGGCGCTCGAAATTCAGGCAGTGCTTGCGACCGGACCGAAGCACCTTGCGATTATCGGTGGTGGCTTTATTGGCATGGAGGTCGCGGCTGCAGCGGTTGCGGCGGGCCACACGGCGACGGTGCTTGAGGCCGCGCCCGAGCCAATGAGTCGACCGTTGGGGCTAGAGGTCGCCGAGCGCGTCCTGCAGTGGGCAACAGACCGTGGCGTAGTGATACGTGCGGGCGTCGGAGTCGAGCAGGTCTCGGGCGACGACATCGCGACTGGCGTACGCCTTGTCGGTGGTGAGGAGATCGACGCCGACCTGGTGATTGTTGCCGTTGGCCAGACACCGCGACTCGAGCTCGCTCAGCAATTGGGGTGTGTAGAGGTGGCTGGCGGTATTCAGGTCGACGCGGGAATGCACACGAGCGTCGCCGATGTCTACGCCGTCGGTGATATCGCAGCGTTTCCGAGCACGTGGGCCGACGAGGATCGCATCCGCGTCGAGCACGCCGCCGTCGCGATTGGTCATGGCCAAGTCGCGGCCGAGCAGATTGCCACGGGCGAGGGCCTGTATGCGGACCTGCCATCGTTCTGGTCGGATCAGGGTGACATCACGCTCAACGTCGTTGGCGTTGCTCGCCCGGACGACGAAATCGTCTGGCGGGGCGATCAGGCCCTGCCGGCCTGCACGGCCTTCTACCTCCGTGATGGCACGATGCGCGCGGCCTTCTCGGTCAGTGACATGAAGACGCTGCGAGGCGTACGCAAGTTGTTCGCGGCCGGTGTCTCGCCAACCCGAGAGCAACTCGCCGACCCCACTGTTGATCTCGCAGCCCTCGCCGCTGAGGGCTAGGCGCGCATAGATTCGACGGAGCTCGGGCTAGCTGTCGTCGCGCTGCTCGCGCAGAAACTCTTGAAGCTCGGCGGCGATCTCGTCGCCGCTGGGGATGCGTGTGTCGCTGGTGACGTCGGTGGCATCGTCGTCGTCCATGCCCTCGTCGTCCTCATCGTCTTCGTCATCCTCGTCGTCGTCGTCGTACTCGTCACCGTTGTCGAGGCGGTCCTCAAGGTCGGTCACGTACGAGCGCATCTCTGCGTCCTTCTCGACCACGCGTGCGATCTGGCGATCGAACTCGGCGGAGGCCTTCTCGAGCTCGGTCGGCGAGAGCTCGCACTCAACGAGCGGCTCAAGCGCCTGCACCAGTGCCAACGCAGCGGTCGGATTCGGATTGCCGCCGAGATAGTGCGGCACGGCTGCCCAGAGGCTGGCCGAAGGGATTCCGGCCTTGCCGAGGTCATCGTGGAGCACGCCGACAATGCCCGTCGGTCCCTCATAGCGAACGGGCTCGAGATCATCGAAACGCTCGAGGAGGGCGGGGTCGTGGGCAGCGCCAGAGACGGGGATCGCACGGGTGTGAGGCGTATCGGCCAGGAGACCGCCGAGCGTCACCGCGAGACCCACGTTGCTCTCGACCGCGAGGGTGGCAATCGCCTTGCTGAACTCGCGCCACCGAAAGTTCGGCTCGACACCAATCACGAGCAGCAAATCGCGCTCGCTATTCGGTAGCCGAGCATGAAAAAATTCGGTTTCGGGCCACGTGATCTGGCGGACCTGACCTTCTTCGATCGAGACCATCGGGCGTGTCTGCTGGTAGTCGACAAAGCGATCCGGGTCGATTACCGCGAAGCGCTCAGCCTCACAACGGTTCTTCAAAAAGGCTGCCGCAACCGTGGCGGCTGAGCCACCATCGTTCCAGCCACGAAACGCCGCCACCAAAATTGGGTCGCGCAAGGCCGGCCGACTACTGAATTGGATTGGGCTCACACACGAACACTAGGCGTGTCTGCGGCTAGCGGTCGACATTGATGTGCCGCTTGGGAGCAACGGGCCGATCGTCGTGTCTTTGGCAGCCTGCTTGAAGAGTCGTGCGAAGGCGCGTGGCTCGAAGCTGACGGGCCCGCGGATGAGTCGGCCGTTGCGGCGATAACCGAGGCGGAGAAAACAGCGTCCATCGCTGCGTTCAAGCGACTGCAGAACGATGTCACCGGTCTCGTTGTCGCCAGTCGCGACGATTTCGGAGATCAGGGTGGCGCGACCACCGGGCACGGCGATCGTGGCGCGACGGGGTGGGGCAGGTAGGGAGGAGGTGATGGTCTTCATGCCCCGAGTCTTGCTGCACGCCACGCGCGTGCGAGTGACGGTCGTGGTCAGCTCTCACAACGACACGCCTCAGACCCGCCCGCGGCCTCCCCAGATCGGCGTGAAAGGGGGATGACAGCAGACGCCTCCGCTAGAGTTGGTCAACGCGTGAACCCGGTCTCCGAACCCCAACTGCACCGCCAACTTGGGTTGAGGGATGACGAGTACACGCAAATCGTCGAGTTGCTCGGTCGAGACCCGAATCACTTCGAACTTGCGGTCTTCTCTCTGCTCTGGAGCGAACACTGCGGCTACAAGCATTCACGCGCAATTTTGCGACGCTTTCCCACCACAGGGCCTGCGGTATTGCAGGGTCCGGGCGAAAATGCGGGCGTCGTCGACGTTGGTGACGGCCTCGGTGTGGCGTTCAAGGTCGAGAGCCACAACCACCCGTCTGCTGTCGAGCCATTTCAAGGCGCTGCAACCGGTGTCGGCGGCATCCTGCGCGACATCTTCGCGATGGGCGCTCGCCCGATCGCGATCCTCGACTCGCTCCGCTTCGGCGATCCAGCAACCGAGCGCACGCGACGCCTCTTGGATGGAGCCGTGCGCGGTATCGGTCACTACGGCAACTGCGTTGGCGTCGCCAACATCGGTGGCGAAGTGCGCTTCGATGCCGGCTACGAGCAGTCGTGCCTCGTCAACGCGATGGGCATCGGCGTCCTCAAGGCCTCCGATCTCAAGAGCGCGACCGCGGCTGGTATCGGCAACCTTGTCGTCTTGTTCGGCGCGCGCACCGGCCGCGACGGCATTGGCGGAGCCTCCGTACTCGCCTCGCAGGACATCGATGCGGGCGGCGACGAGAAGCGCCCGACCGTCCAGATCGGCGACCCGTACATGGGTAAGCGCCTGATCGAGACCTCGCTCGAACTCGTACGCGACGACGTCCTCGTCGGCCTGCAAGACCTCGGTGCCGCGGGGCTCGCCTCGTCTGCCTCCGAGATGGCCTCGCGTGGTCCAGTCGGAGTACGCCTCGACCTCGCCAAGGTGCCGTTGCGCGAGGCCGACATGGAGGCCTTCGAGATCATGATCTCGGAATCGCAAGAGCGCATGCTTGCCTGCGTCGAGCCGCGCCGCCTGGCCGAAGTGGAGGCGCTGTGCGCTCGGTGGGAGCTCGAGTGCTCCGTGATCGGCGAAGTGGTCGAGGGTGATCACCTGATCTGCACGATGGGAGACACCGTCGTTGGCGATATTCCCGTCGCGGCCCTTGTCGACGATTGCCCGCGCTACGCGCTCGACCCGCAGCGCCCCGATCGGCTGGCGACTGAGTCGCTGGCGATTGCCGATCTGCCTGCTGAGCCGGATGCCACGACTGCGCTCACGAGCCTGCTCGGCGCACCGAACATTGCCTCGAAGGCCGCGATTTTTCAGCAGTACGATCAGATCGTCGGCGGTGGCACCGTCATCCGCCCCGGCGCCGATGCGGGCGTCGTGCGACTGCCTGGTTCCAAGCGAGCGATCGCCGCCGCACTCGACGGCAGTGGCCGCCGCACCTGGCTCGATCCGCGACGAGGTGGACGACAGGCCGTCGCCGAGGCTGCGCGCAACGTCGCCTGCACCGGTGGTCGACCGCTAGCCATCACCAACTGCCTCAACTTCGGCAACCCCGAGCGCGGCGAGACGCCGTACATGTTCGTCGAGTCCGTTGAAGGCATGGCCGAGGCCTGCGAGGCGCTCCAGGCTCCCGTCGTCTCGGGCAACGTCTCGCTGTACAACGAGCACTCCGGCGGACCGATTCCGCCGTCGCCTGTCGTCGGCTGTGTTGGTCTGATCGAAGATGCGGCCCGCGCAATTGGGGCGGCACCACAGACGGGCGCGACGATCGTGCTGCTCGGCGATGCCGAGCCGGCCGTCGATGGCTCCGAGTATCAGGCGTACGTTTTCGGCAGCGTGGCTGGCCGAATTCCCGACGTCGATCTGGTGGCCGAGGCTCACCTGATTGACGTCCTCGTCGAGGCGGCTGCACAGGGCATCACTCACGCCGCCCACGACGCTGCCGAAGGCGGACTCGCTGTGGCAGCAGCCGAGATGGCGATCGCTGGTCGTGTCGGTATCGAAATCGAATTGCCCGAGCTGGCGACGCGCGACGACATCACGCTGTTTGGCGAGCCGGGTGGTGGCTTGGTCTTGGTAGCCGTCACCGACGCCGATGCGCTGCTCGACTTGGCAACACGCCACGGTGTACCCGCCCAGATCGTTGGCACGGCCGGTGGCGAGCGCATCCACGTCACCGCTGGGGCTGCGGTGGCATCGCTGGCACTGGCCGATGCTTCCGCTATTCATGCCGCCACGCTGCCAGAGTTGATAGGGGCTGCCTAACCATGTGTGGCGTCTTCGGCATCTACGCTCCGGATCGCGACGTCGCCCGACTCACGTACTTCGGCCTCTACGCGTTGCAGCATCGAGGGCAGGAGAGCGCAGGTATTGCCGTCACCGACGGGCGTCGCATCACCGCGGTGCGCGAACTTGGCCTCGTCTCGCAGGTCTTCGACGAGTCGACGCTCGAGACGTTGCAGGGCTTCGCTGCCGTTGGCCACGCGCGCTATTCGACCACGGGTTCGTCTGCCTGGCAGAACGCGCAGCCGGTCGTGCGTCATCGCGAGGGCCGCTCAATTGTGTTGGCCCACAATGGCAATCTGACGAACACCACCGAGCTCCGTCAAGAGCTCGAGACCGAGGGCATCACCTTCGAGACGACCTCCGACACGGAGGTGATCGCGGCACTCATCTGCGAGCACGCCGGCACGTTAGTCGAGGGCGTGCAGCTCGCGATGTCGAAGATCACGGGCGCCTTCGCGGCGATCGTGATGGACGAGACGCACATGATCGGCTTCCGCGACCCAGATGGCATTCGCCCGCTCGTGCTCGGCGATCTC
>CANKHS010000098.1 GCA_947481755.1 Actinomycetota bacterium
GTCGCACCCGATCGCGCCGCACCTCCGTTTGCGCTTTCGCCTCCCTAACGCGACATTTTGGGCCCGGGCCCAAAATGTCGCGCTCGATCCCGACGCTGCGCGGGAATGGTCGTCGGAACCTGTATTGATGCCGGTCGAGGCTCGTCGAACCTTCGTCGCACCCGATCGTGCCACTCCGCCGTTTGCGCTTTCGACTCCCTAAGGCGACATTTTGGGCCCGGGCCCAAAATGTCGCGTCGGCTTGCGTAGGGCCTGCAAATCCGGCCACGAGCGCGTGTTGACAATGTCGTCTGCCGTCGCCCAACCACGCCGCGCGCAGTCGACGCCGTAACGCAATACGTCGATGCCGTCGGGGTGATGCGCGTCGCTCGAAATGCAGATCTTGACGCCCGCCGCGATCGCCGCTCGCACGTGCTCGGGTCGTAGGTCGAGACGTTTCGGATTGGCGTTGACTTCGAGAAACGTGCCGGTGCGCGCACACGCCTCGATCAGTGCCTCGACATCGAGGTCGTACGGCTCGCGCCCGTCCAACAGTCGTCCCGTTGGGTGGGCAATCACGTCGACGGATGGATGCTCGGCGGCGGCAATCATGCTGGCCGTCAGTGCGTCGCGATCTTGGCCACGCCGACCATGCGCCGAGGCAACGACCCAGTCGAGCTCGGCCAACACCTCATCCGGCAGGTCCAACAGACCGCCGGGCATGATGTCCACCTCGATGCCGGTCAGTAGGTAAAAGCCCTTACTGCGCAACGGCTTAGCCGCCTTCTGCACCAGCTTCATATTGGCCACAGTCTTGTCTGCATCGAGGCCGATCCCCATTCCGACGGCCTTCGAGTGATCCGTGATCGTCAGGTACGAAAGGCCCCGCGCGATCGCGGCCTCAGCCATCTCGCGTGGGGTGGCGTGTCCGTCGGAGGCATCGCTGTGCGCGTGGACGTCGCCCTGCAATTCGGCGAGTGTGACCAGCACCGGCAGCGCGTCGTTTGCGGCGGCCTCGAGCTCGCCCTGGTTCTCGCGCAACTCGGGCGGAATCCACTGCAGACCGAGTTGTCCGTAGACCTCTTCCTCGGTCGCACACGGGACGGCATCGCCACCGGCGATCGGAGCAAACCCGTGCTCGGAGAGGCTCAGACCTTGGCTCCTTGCGCGCTCGCGCAGCGCCACGTTGTGCGCCTTCGACCCGGTGAAGTGCTGAAGCAACGAGCCCCACTGCGCCGGCTCGATCACCCGCAGGTCGACCTGCATCCCGTCGTGCAAGACGACGGAAGCCTTCGCGTCGCCAAGTGCTGTGACGTCCTGCACACCCGGGTGCTCAGCGAATCGTTGGAGCAATGGTGCAGGGTCGTCCGAGGCTGCAACGAGATCGACATCGCCGATCGTCTCCTTGCGCCGTCGCAACGAGCCGGCGATTTCGGCCGCCACACAACCTGGCTCGGCACGCAACATCGCCACCAGCGATTCGGCTCGCTCGAGCGCGTGGTCGAGCAGGATCACGTGCTTTCGCGGCCCACCCCCAGCCTGGAGTGCCTCGAGAATCCCCGCCTCTTTCTTCTCGCCGAGCCCCTTCAGCTCGCGCACGTGCCCTGCCTCGCAGGCGGCCTTGAGTGCCTCCGTGGAATCGACGCCCAGCTCGCTGTACAGCCGCTTGGCCGTTTTCGGTCCAACGCCCGGCACCTGCATCATCGCGACGAGGCCGTCCGGGTAGACGGCCCGCAACTTCTCCAGCGCAGCCATCGTGCCGGACGCCAGCAACTCGTCGACCTTGGCCGCGATCGTTCCGCCGATATCTGCGAGCTCCGTCAGGCGCCCCTCGGCCGCCATCCGCTCGATCGACTCGGGCGCCGACCGAAACCGTTCGGCCGCCTTCCGATACGCAATCACCTTGTAAACGACGGCGCCATCGAGCTCGGATAGGCTCGCCAAGAGGTCAAACAGATCTGCAATCTCTGCGTTACGCATGGCCAACAACCCCTGTGATGATCGCTTCTGCCGAGCCGTATCGCATACCGGCAACGTCGCAGACCGAGCGGACGTGTGCAAGCGCCACCACCGTACCTGCGGCATGATGCGACCCAATGAGCAGCCCTGCCGCAGAGCGTTTCGTCGTGTGTCTGCCGACGTATAACGAACGCGAGAATCTCGAGCGCATGATCGAGGCCATCGGTGTTGCGCGGGAACGCGCCACGATCGCCGGCGACGTGCTCGTCATCGACGATGGCTCGCCCGACGGTACCGGCCAAATTGCCGACACGCTGGCCGCCAAACTGCCCTGGGTTCATGTCCTCCACCGCACCCAAAAAGAAGGACTCGGTCGGGCCTACCTGGCCGGTTTTCACTGGGCCCTCGAGCGCGACTACGCGTACATCCTCGAGATGGACTGCGACTTCTCGCACGACCCTGGCCGTCTGCCCGATCTCCTCGCGGCAGCGCAGGATGGTGCAGATCTTGTCCTCGGCTCGCGCTACACCCATGGTGGTGGCGTCCGCGATTGGTCGGCGGTGCGTCGCATCATTTCGCGCAGTGGCTGCCTCTACGCACAGGCCTTCCTGCAGCTCCCCATCCAAGATCTGACGGGTGGCTTCAAGTGCTTTCGGCGCGCCGTGCTCGAGGCGATTGACCTTGATGACGTGACGGCGGAGGGCTACGCCTTCCAGATCGAGATGACGTACCGCACGTCGCTGCTCGGCTTCCAGATCCAAGAGGTACCGATTACCTTCACGGACCGGGTCGCCGGCGGGTCGAAGATGTCTCGCCGTATCGTGGCCGAGGCCTCGTGGCGCGTTCCGTCGCTCCGGCTGCGCGCTCTGCGCCGCGAACTCCCGCGCAATTGAGAGCCCGCCTACGTTTGGCCCGCCGACCGGGCGCTAATTCTCGCGTAGTGTTCGACTGATGCGCACTGGCACCGTTGTAGGACTGATCGTCACCGTCGCCGTCGGCGTCGTCGCGATCGGCGGCGTGCTCGTCGCACGCGCGTACGCAGACCGCCCCGTGGTCGAATCGGTCTCGCCCGCCCCGGGCACCACGGTCAATGGCTCGACGCCGATCCGCGTCATTCTCCGCTCTCCCGAAGCCGCGCAGACTGTGGCAATTACCGTTGATGGAACCGACGCGACCGTACGGGCCACGAAGACGGCGAGCGGGTACGTGCTGGCGATGCCGAAGCTTGTTGACGGTCCGCACAACGTGAATGTGCGCGTCGTCTCCTCCGACCTGATCGACAACACGGATACGTACCGCTGGACCTTTTCGACCGATGCCACGGCACCAACCCTGACGGCCACGACCTCATCGAAATGGGTGGACAGCGCAGTCGTCGACGGCGTATCGGAGCCTGGTGCCACCGTACGCGCCTCGTGGCAGGACGGCGAGGTTGTCACCACGGCCGACTCGGCCGGTCATTTCTCGCTGACGCCCGTGATTCCCGATGGCAAGACTCCGTTGTTGCTGACCGCAGCGGATGCTGCCGGCAACGAGACTCGCGCCTCGCACGTGATGCTGGTCGATAGTGGTCGCCCTGCCGTCAAGATTGGTGGCGTCGACGGCTGGGTCCGCGATACGGATCATCCGAAGGTCTACGCCTTCGTCGACTCGGCCAGCCCAACCAACATCGTCGCCAAGATCAACGGGCAGGATGCCAAGGTGACGCCGCTGTCGATTGGTTACACGATCGAGGCTGGCGAGTTGCCGCAGGGCACGTCCGAATTGGCCCTCTCAATTACGAATAGCGTCGGCCATACGACCACGCGGACCAAGAAAATCAACGTCGACTCGACTGAGACGTTGACGAATAACCTGACGCTCGCTCCTGGCGCACGCGGCCTAGACGTTGCACGCCTGACCCGCCGCCTCAAGGTTGCTCGCGTTTGGAAGGGCAAGTTCAGCTGGCACTACAACGCCAAGGTCGTAGCGGCTGTCAAGGCGTTTCAGAAGAAGTCCAACATGCCGGAGGACGGCATCGCCCGCCCCGCGTTGCTCGCCCAAACCGCCGGCAAGATCGTGGTGATCGAGAGTAAGTTCGTGCTCAACCTCTACATCGACGGCAAGCTCGTGAAGCAGTACCCGGTCGCCGTTGGCCAGTCGGCCTATCCGACTCCGACGGGCGATTTTGTGGTCACCGAGAAGATCGAGAACCCGACGTGGACACCGCCAAACTCGCCGTGGGCTGCCGGCCTCGAGCCGGTTCCGCCGGGGACAAATAATCCCCTGGGCACCCGCTGGATCGGCACGTCGGCACCGCTGGTCGGAATTCACGGCACGCCGTCGGACTGGTCGATTGGCACCGCGGCCTCCCATGGCTGTGTGCGGATGCATATCTCCGACGTTGAAGATCTCTTCAAGCGCGTCACCGTCGGCATGCCGATCGAGATCAAGCCCTAGCGACACGCTGGGGCCAAGGCCCCCGGCTTGTTAGGCGAGGTGATCCCAACCACGCAGAGCGTTGTCGGCGCCTTCGCCGGTGAAGCGCACGCCGGCCGGTCCATCCGCGACATGGCCAATTACCGTGAGAGGAACACCGCAGCGTTCGACGTCATCGGCGGCCAGTGCCATCACGAGTTCGTAGTCTTCGCCGCCCGTCGCTGCCAAAACACCGGGGACGAGCCCGAGAGCACGCGCGATCGGCGGCGTGTCGTCGTGCATTGGCAGCGCGTCGAGGTCGACGTGGAGTTGCACACCGCTGCGACGAGCGAGTCGGCGCAGGTCGGTGGCGATACCGTCGGAGACATCCATCATCGCGTGGACAAATGGCGCAAGTGCCTGACCTTCTGCGAGCCGCGGATGCGGACGGCGGTGGCGCTCGATCGACTCGACGGCGCCCGGGAGATCGCGGAGTGCGGGGTCGCGCAGCACGGCAAGACCCGCCGCCGACTCACCGAGCGTGCCCGTGACGGCAATCACGTCGCCGGGCTGTGCGCCGACCCGGCCAGGTGGTGGTGTCGCCGCTCGTCCAATCACGCTGATCGAGACGGAGAGCCCCGGACCGCGCGCTACGTCGCCGCCCACCACGGGACAGCCATACGTGCGGGCGCAGGCACCAAGCCCGGCGTAGATCGGCTCCGCGTCGGCCGCATCGCCCTCGCCGAGGATCAGCGAAACGAGCGCGCCAACCGGCAACGCTCCCATCGCGGCAAGGTCGGAGAGGTTGACGGCGAGCGCCTTCCAACCGACGTCGTACGGCGAGGAAAAGTCGCGTCGAAAATGGACGCCATCAACCTGTGGATCGACGGTCCAGACGAGATCGGGAGCCAACACGGCTGCGTCGTCGCCAATGCCCTGCAGGATCTCGGGCGACGAGCCGTCAACGAGCGTGGCGAGGTGCGCGATCAGCGCGTCCTCGTCCGCGTACGCCGTTCCCTCTCCCCATCCAACCTGCTCTGGCATTGCCGTCCCGTCGTGTCGTTGCGCAAGCGGATGGTACCCTGACCACGCGTCTTGGAACCCTCTGATGAGCGAATCGCCTCTTCCCACCAGCGTTGTCTACCCCGGCTCGGCCGGGTCGTATACGTCTGAGGCGGCCGAGCGGTTGTACCCCA
>CANKHS010000099.1 GCA_947481755.1 Actinomycetota bacterium
ATCATCCCCGTCTCTTCCACGATCTGGAGCGCCAAGTGAATATCTCGTGTCGCCTCAATGTGGATCGTGAACGAGTCGGCGCCCGCCTTGGCGTACTCAGCCGCGAAGCGCTCGGGCTGCTCAACCATCATGTGTACGGCCAGCGAACCACCACGGTCGTGGACGTCGTCGGCGAGCGCCGAGACAACCTCGTGCCCAAAAGTGATGACCGGAACGAAGTGGCCGTCCATGACGTCAACGTGGAACGTCCGTGCACCCGCGTCCATCAGATCGCGCACTTGGGCGCGGAACGCACCAAAATCGGCCGCCAAGATCGACGGACAGACCTGGACCTCTGTGACCCACGCATCGCTACGACTCATACGCGGATCATGGCAGGACAGGCATTAGGACGTGGCGGCGAGTCGCGTCGCGACGAATCCTTCGCCTGCACCCTCGTCGGGTCGCAGGGTGAGAACCTCGTCGACTGCGTAGCCATCGGCCGAGTCGGATTCGATTGTGCCGAGGGTGCAGACCGCAAAGACGAGCACGCCTCCGGGTGCCAGCCTTGGGACAAGAAAGTCGACCATGCCTCGCTGCATCGCGGCGAGGCGCGCGACGTCCTCGGGTGTACGACGCCACCGCAGGTCTGGCCGCGAGCCGATCGTGCCAAAGCCTGAGCACGGGGCGTCGACGAGGATGCGATCGAAGCCCTGCTCCTCAGCGGGCAGGCTAAAGATGTCGATGGGCATGACGCGATGGCCATCAACACCCTGGCGATGAAGCGTCTCGACCAGCTGGCGCGCTCGCGACTCATCGCGCTCCACGCACGTGAGCCCTTCGCCACCACCAAGCAGCGCGGCAATGTGCCCCGACTTGCCTCCCGGCGCTGCACAGGCATCGAGCACACGCATGCCGGGCTCGGGCGCAAGGAAGGGCGCAATGCGCTGAGCGCTACGACTCATCGGTACGAGATCGCCGTTCTGGAACGACTCGAGCGACACAAGGTCGACGGCGCCCTCCACCACGCGCGCATCCGGCGCGTGTTCGTCCATGCCGAGCGTGACATCCAACCGATCGAAGTCGGCGTAGATTCGATCTTCTGCTCCCTCACGCAGCGTCGAGATGCGAAAGGCAACCTCTGGTGTCTCGTTGCCGGCATCCATCAATGCGCGCGCGACCTCGCCCCCAAACGCCTGCTCCCACGTCTCCGCGATCCAATCGGGGTACGAGCGTCGTAACGCTGCGTCCGTAATCGTCTCGTCGGGCAGTGCGTCGAGCCACTCGCGCCCGCCCTCTGACACGCGTCGCAGGAGCGCGTTGACGAGCCCACCGCCACCCTTGCCTCGCCGCGCATTGGCAAGGTCGACGCTCGTCGAGACGGCTGCGTGTGGTGGGACGCGATCGAGCATCACGAGCTGATAGGCACCGAGCCGCACGATGCTGCGGGTCTCGGCATCGAGGTCGTCTGGATCGCGCTTACCCAGCGCCAAGACCATCGCGTCGAGCACGCGCTGCGCCTTGATCGTGCCGGCCGCGAGCTGCGCAGCAAAGGCGCGATCGCGGCGATCGAGGTTTGCCTTGCTGGCCTCAGCGGTCAGTGCGCGATCGGCCCACGCTCCCCCCTGCTCCGTGCGCAACAACACCTCGAGCGCGACACCGCGCGCGTTGACGGGCCGCTTTATACGGGACACGAAGCACTCGTTGGCAGGTCGCGTCGACCCCGCAGCCACTCGGCCGTGGCCAGAGCTCGTTTGCCAGCGGTCTGCAGTTCGCTGATCGCAATTGCACCGTCGACACAGCCGACCCGCAGTTCGTCGCCTACGACGGCACACGCTCCTGGCGCCATCTCGACTGTCGCCGCCGTCGCGCGCCAAATCGTGAAGGTCTCGCCATCAAGCATCAGCAGCGCCCCGATCTGTGGGCGGAGCGCGCGAATGCGATTGAGCGTGTCCGCAACGGTGTGCAGTGCCGGATCGATCAGACGATCGGCGCGCTCCAACTTGGCTGCGTACGTGACAGCCTCTGTGGCCTGCGCTGCGGCATCGAGCGAGCCAGCGGCAGCAGCCTCGATCGCCCTGACGAGTGCCGGCACGCCAAGCCGCAATGCCTCCCGCTCAATCGTCTCCGTATCGGCGTCGCTCGCTACCGCAATCGGATCGAGCGAGATAATCGGCCCGGCATCGAGCTCGGCGACGGTCTGCATGATCGCCACGCCCGTCTGCATGTCGCCCGCCATCAGCATCCGCTCGATCGGCGCGGCCCCTCGCCAGCGCGGCAAGAGCGACGGGTGCAGGTTGAGCCACGGACAGAGCGCGAGCAGCTCGTCGGGCAGCAGCTGTCCGTACGCGCAGATCGCGACCGCAGCCGGCTCGAGTGCCTGGAGTGCAGATAGTGCCTCACTCGCGCGCTCTGGCTGAAGCAGCGGCAGGTTGTGTTCGCGTGCGAACGTCGCGACCGGCGGCGGGGTCAGGACGCGCTTGCGTCCAGCCGGACGATCGGGTTGGCTGAGCACGAGTGGTACGTCGACACCGGCCTCGAGTAGGCCGCGCAAGACCTCCACGCCGAACGCGGACGTACCCGCGAACGGTGCGCGGGCGCTCAGGTGATCCGCTCCCGCAGGATGCGAAGCGCGGAGCGTCGCTCCTCAGGTGTGGCGCGATCGACCGTCAAGATGCCATTGAGGTGGTCGAGCTCGTGCTGCACGATGCGTGCATCCATGTCGCGAAAGACCTCTTCGTGCGTCTCGCCCTCAAGATCCTGCCAGCGCACCGTGATCTCGACGTTCCGTTCGACCGGCACCGAGTGTCCACTGCGCAGAAGGATGTCGAGCGACAGACAGCCTTCGCCGCCGACCTCGGTCTCCTCACTCGCCTGCAGAATCTCGGGATTGGCCATCGCCAACCAGGGCTCATCGTCGCGCAGGCTAATCACGACGAACTTCCGCAACAGGCCAATCTGAGGAGCCGCGAGACCGGCACCAACGGCATCGTCCGCAAGCTCGAACATGCGCAACGCAAGCGCCTGTAGCTCCTCGTCAAACTCCAAGATCGGGCGCGTCTCGCTGCGTAACACGGGATCCGGAAACTGGCGAATCTGGGCCTGTGCGAGTTTGCGGCGCGTTTCGCGCTCTGCCTTCTCCCGCTCTTCTTTCTTATCGCCTCGTGCCATCTGTCGAACGCTACGCCCGCGGTTCCTTCGGCGCAACTGGCGCGACGCGCGCGACGCTGGCGACGAGCGTGCCAATCGTCTCGCCCCGCACGACCCGCACGATGTTCTCGGCGTCGTTGACGTTGAAGACGCGGATTGGCATGTCATTCTCCATGCACAAGGACAGCGCCGTCGTGTCCATCACCTTGAGACCACGCTCGATCGCCGCGAGGTGCGTCAGCTCGGTGATCAACTGCGCATCGGGGTTGACGCGCGGATCTGCATCCAACACACCCTCGACGCCGTTTTTACCCATCAGGATCGTCTGGGCGCCAATCTCGCAGGCACGGAGCGCCGCAGCCGTATCGGTCGTGAAGTACGGATTGCCTGTACCGCCAGCGAAGATGATCACGCGCCCCTTCTCGAGGTGGCGAATCGCGCGACGTCGAATGTACGGCTCCGCGACCTCTTGAATATTGAGCGCACTGAGGATGCGGGTAAAGACGCCAATGCGCTCGCAGGCGTCCTGCACCGCGATCGCGTTGAGCACAGTTGCGAGCATGCCCGCATAGTCCGCGCTGGCTCGATCCATTCCCTTGGCCGACTCGGCCATGCCCCGGAAGATGTTGCCGCCACCAACGACGATCGCGACCTCAACGCCGAGCTCGCGCACCTGCTGGATGGCAAACGCGATCTCAGCAGTACGAGCAGGGTCCACGCCATAGCCCGTGTCCCCCATCAACGACTCTCCGGAGAGCTTCAGGAGAACGCGACTAAAGGGGGCTGTGGACATGACTTACTCCTGGCCGAGGGTGTAGCTGGCGAAACGCTTGATCTCGATGTTCTCACCCATCTCGGACGACAACGCCGCACGCACCTGCTCAACCGAGAGATCCTCATCGCGGAAATACGGCTGATTGAGGAGGACGACCTCTTCGTACCACTTGCGCAGCTTGCCTTCGGCGATCTTGTCCTGCACGTCGGCAGGCTTGTCGGCAGCCTGGGAGCGATAGACCTCGATCTCGGCGGCCTTGGCCTCTTCCGGAACCTCTTCCACGGAGACCCACAGCGTGCCGTCGCTCGAGACGATCTGCAGGCAGATGTCCTTCGCGAACTCCTGGAACTTGTCGGTGTTCGCCACGAAGTCGGTCTCGCAGCCAATCTCGACGAGGACACCCTTGGTGCCACCACCGTGAATGTACGAGGCAACCTTGCCGTCGGTCGTCGTGCGACCGCCGCGCTTGGCGGCCTTGGCCTGACCACGCTCGCGCAGGATCTTCTTCGCTGCGTCAAGGTCGCCAGCGGCTTCGCTGAGGGCGTCACGAACATCGAGCATGCCGGCACCCGTCTGGTCGCGGAGGACCTTAACTTCGGCGGCACTTGGCTTGTAATCACTCATGATTCTCGGTCCTTCTCGGCCTACGGCCGCATACGTCTCGTGTCGGCTCCGCGCTTAGGCGGAGGGATTCTCTTCTGCAGCGACCTCGGCAGCAGCCTCGGCCTCAACTTCGGCGATCGTTTCGGCGACCACCTCCGCAACGGCGATGTCTGCAATTGCCTCGGCGACAGCCTCTTCGGCGATCTCCTCGGCGATGACGGCCTCAGCAACGGCCTCAACGACCTGCTCCTGCGTGGCAGTCGGGTCGGCGATGACAGCCTCGGCCTCGGCCTCGGCGACGAGCGCCTCAGCGACAGCGACCTCGGCGACGATCTCGGAGACCTCAGCCTGTGCCAGGATCTCGGCGACAGCCTCGTCAACCGCAGCGGCCTCGTCGGACGAGAGACCCTCAACGGCGGACGGCATGTGCTTACGACCCTCGATCACACCGTCGGCAATGATGCGCGCGATCAGATCGTTCGAGCGGATCGCGTCGTCGTTGCCCGGAATGGCCAGGTCGACCTGGTCGGGATCGCAGTTCGTATCGACGAGACCGATCAGCGGGATGCCAAGACGCTTAGCCTCGTGCACGGCCAGCTGCTCGGCGGTGAGGTCGATCACGAAGATCGCGCTCGGCACCTTGCTCATCATGGCGACGCCACTGAGGTTCTTCTCGAGCTTCTCGAGCTCGTGCAGGCGCACCAGGCGCTCCTTGGCGGGCAGCAGCTCCAGCTGGCCTTCCTCGTTGAGGCGGCGCAGCTCGTGGAGGCGCTGAATACGGTCGGTGATGGTGCGGAAGTTGGTCAGGAGACCGCCGAGCCAACGATGGTTGACGTACGGCATGCCGCAGCGATCAGCCTGCGTGGCGATTGCGTCACGGGCCTGCTTCTTGGTGCCGACGAACAACACGCTGCCACCCTGGGCGGCGATGTCGCGAACCATCTCGTGCGCCTCTTGGGCCAGCACGATCGTCTTCTGCAAATCGATCAC
>CANKHS010000100.1 GCA_947481755.1 Actinomycetota bacterium
ATGCGATCGCTCAGCCGAACGGGCATCTCAGTGACCTCCCAGGCGCTTCTGGGCGCTCGCCGAGGCGATCTTGGCTCCGATCGTCAGCGCTGCTGTCGTGATAAACAGCACGACGCCAATCGCAAATAGGTTGGCCTTGAGGACGTCACCACTAAAGCCCTCGGAATAGTCGACCACCGTCGCGGCCAAGGGACGCACGGGCTCGAAGAAGAACCAGACGCCATCCAGTGGGTTCGGCACGAAGGCAATACCGCCGCCGGCCATCGAGACCGCAATGGCTTCACCCACGGCGCGCCCGATTGCGAGTGACGAGCCAGCCACGAGGGCGGGGCGAATGGCGCTGATCGAAACGCGGCGACTCATCCGCCACGGGTCGCAACCAAGCGCAATCGCACCCTCTTTCCACTTATTCGGGACACCGCGCAGAGCATCCGTAAAGATCGCCGTCATCAAGGGAGCGATCATCACTGCCAGCACGATTGTGGCGAGCAGCACGCTGGCGCCACCAATCGGCACGACGATGGCGAGTTCGCTGGCGACCGACTGCGAGACAAGGTGCTGGGTCATCCACGGGCCGAGCACGAGAATCGCGAACAGGCCGAAGACAACCGATGGCGTGGCTGCCAGCATCGTCACGATCGGGCTGAGGAACCCTGCGACGCGCTTCGGTGCGAGCTCGGCAAGAAAGATGGCCGTCAGCAGCGACAACGGAAAGGCAATCAGGAGCGCGCCACCCGTGCTGAGGATCGTGCCGGCGATTGCAGGCCACGCGTTGAGCGCGGTGTAGGTCTGACCGTCGGGACCGCCCGTGAAGGAATAGCCCAACTGGCGGTCAAGGGGAACATCGCCAGCGGTAAACCAGGACAGGCCGTTCGCCTGAAACGACGGCCAGCCCTCTTTGAAGACGAAGATTGCAACGGAGGCAATCACGATCAACGTGAAGGCTGCAACACCCTGCACGATCCAGATGAAGATGCGGTCTTGTCGGTTAGCGGATTTAGCCGCCGACGCGCGACCAGCTCGGGGGACGCCGAGCGGCGGCGGAATGTTGGAGATCGACGACACACCGGCAGCCTAGAAAGTCTGTGCAAGACGGTGGGAGCGGATTCGGCACGAATCTGGAAACAAAATGGTGAAAAACAAAAACGGGGGCCCGCCGGCCAAAGCCGACGGACCCCCGCGGGTCGAACAAGATACGAGCTGCGCTACGAGGTGACCATCGCAGCGTTCGTGGGCAGTGCGTACTTCGAGATGATCGACTTGGCGGCGGAACTTCCGCGAGCCCAGGCGATGTAGTTCTCAATGGCGCCGGTCGGGGCGCCCTTCGTGACGAAGTACTGATAGCCGGCGTAGACGAACTTGCCAGCCTTGACGTTTGCCAAGGATGGTGCGACACCGGCGACTGCCAGTGGCTTAACCGTGGTGTTGCCGACCGTGTAGGCAAACGTTACGAACCCAACCGCACAGGCATTGCCCGCAACGGCCGAGCGAACGAGACCATTCGAGCCCTGTGCGCTGAACGACGACGCAACCGCTGCGCCACCGAGATAGAGCGTCTGGAACGTCGCCAACGTGCCCGAGCCGGCGATGCGCGTGTAGCCCTTGATTGCGCAGTCCTTACCACCAACCTGGTTCCAATTGGTGATGGAGCCCGTGAAGATACCGTTGATCTGCTCCTGCGTCAGGCTCGAGACCTTGTTAGCAGGGTTGACAATCACGACGAACGGCTCGACCGAGATGGGCCAGAACTGCAAGCCCTTGGCGTCAGCCGACTTGCCGGTGGTGACCGGTGCTCGGGACGAGTCGCCAATCACGAACGTGCCAGCGGCGGCACCCTTGATGCCGGCACCCGAACCGCCGCCCGCAACGGTGAAGCGGGCGTGATCCTTCTTTTCGGGGCTCTTGGTGTAGGCCTGGGCCAGCGCGCTGGCGAGGACCTGCATGCCGGTGGAACCACCGGTGGCGAACGTCGTCGCGCCGGCAGCCGGTGCGACCGCGAGGATCGCAGCGGCAACTGTGCCGGCGATCAGGGTCTTGGGAGAGAGTCGCATAATAAGTTTGCTCCTAGTTAGGTTTGAGAGTTACGAGGTGGGCGAGTCGCTCGTGGGAGCCGTGTAAGCCCACGTGGCGAAGAACTTGGCGACGCCGGCTGCCTTGGCCTTGACTTCGATGCGGAAGCCGTAACGACCGGCAACGCCGCTCATCACATACGCGGTGGCGTCAAAATTGCCCTCGCCGTTGAGAGCAATGTTCGTGACCTCAGCCTCATCGTTGCTGTAGTAGCCAGGGACGTGACCGGGATAGATGCAGAGATGGCCAGCCGGTGCGGTGGGCTTCTCGTACGTACCCACGCACTCCGGATCCTCGACGCCACCACCGGAGATGCCGAAGCTGGTCAGGTTGAGACGCTTGGGAAGCGGCAATGGGAACGACGCTGCTGCGCCACTCGCGCCGCCAGCTGCTGCTGCGACCCACTCGGTGCCGATGGCCCCGGAGATCGTCTTGCCGGACTGAACGGTCGTGAGGTCAATCACGCGGTCCGGCAGATGGCCGGCGCGGTTGGTTGGCACGATCGAGCTGGCCTGCTTGCCCGTCGGGGATACCTTGTATCCGCTGACGGCGTACGAATTGCGTGCCAACGGCACGGGTGCATCGGCGCCGCCGATCGCGGGAATGGCGAGTGCTGCGCCAATCGCCGCGCAGGTGCCGAGCGCGATAAGACGACCTTTGCGATTCATGATCCTCCTTAGGGATCCCGCGGGGCTCGCGGTCGAGTACTAAGGTAGGCAGCCTCGAGAGGGCCATGGGTAAAGCGATTGGGGGAGTTCCGTTCCAGATTGGTGAAACGCGCTCGGGGTCTTCACATTTGGTACACGTTTCCGCGCAATCTGTGTGCTGGCACACGCCTCGTGGGGCCACCTGCGCTGGTGAAGGAGGTCGTGAAGATTTCGTTTGGATTGCGCGTAGTCGTGCACGTTGCCTGCAATGCGGGAGTAGGTTGAGGTCATGAGTGCAGCCCGTGCCGCCACCTACCTGATGGACCAAGGCCCCTTTCGCCGTGAGCTCGCGATCGAACTCGCGCGCGGCATCGTGTCCGACGATCGTTCGGCCGCCGATGAGGTCGCTGCGGCGAGTGTCGTTTTGCGGCGTGCAGGCTTCGTCGAAGAGGCGCTGGTCGCGGCGGGTATTGCTGCCGCTCGCGGTGCCGATCTGCCTGTCGAACTCAAAGAAGCTCCGCCGCGTTGGCAGGTTCGTCGACGTGGTCCGTTCAGCCGCGCAGCCTGAGTCCGGCGAATCACCTAGCGGGGTTAGGTATCGTCTAGCCCGCAACCTCAGGAGGCCGGACCGTGCGAATCGCGATCTGCGTGAAGGAAGTACCAGACCCCACCGCGGTAAAGCGGATTGATGACGGCTCTCACCGGCTCGTTCGAAGCGGCGAGAACACGTTGAATCCGTACGATCGCCATGCGATCGAGGCAGCGGTGCAGATCAAGGAAGGGCCTGCGCCCGACACCGAGATCACGATCGTGACGATGGCGCCCGAGAGCGCTGGCCGCTCCGTCGACCGCGCGCTCGCACAGGGTGGCGATCGCTCGATCCACATTGCCGACGAGGCTGCTGCTGGCAGCGACCTCTTGGGTACCGCACGGGTGTTGGCTGCCGCGCTCAAGCGCGAATCGTTTGACCTCATTCTGCTCGGACAGCAGGCTGCCGACAGTGAGTGCTACGTGATGGCTGGACTCGTTGCCGAGCTCTTGGAGGTGCCGTGCGTCACGCAGGCCGCCTCGATCGAGCTGGCCGATGGCAGCGTCACCGTCAAGCGCCAGGTCGAGACGGGGTACGACACCGTCAAGGCCCAAATGCCGTGTGTCGTCTCGGTCTCCGACGCGATCAACGACCCGCGCTATCCGCCTCTGCCCGCGATCATGGGCGCCAAGCGCAAGCCGCATGAGGTCGTCACGCTTGCCGAGCTCGGCGTCGACGCCAGCACGGTTGGTGCCGCAGGTGCCGCGACGAGTGTTGGTGGACTTTCGAAGCCCGCTGGTCGTGGTGACACGATCGTCCTCGAGGACGACGGCACCGCTGCCGAGCAGCTCCTTGCATTCTTGGTCGAGAAGAAGGTGGTCGCATAATGGCTGGCATCGCAGTTCTCTGTGAGGTACAGGGCGGCGAGGTCGCCCGCGGCTCGATCGGTGTGCTCGAGGAGGCAGCCCGACTGGGTGCCGCCCTGGGTGAGTCGGTTGATGCGATCGTCTGTGGCAGTGGCCTTGACGATGCCAAATTGGCCGCACTCGGTGGTTTTGGTGCCACGACGGTGCGCGTTGCCGACGACGCGCTGCTGGCGAGTGGTATTGCTCAGCCCGTCGTCGATGCCTGCGCCACAGCGCAAGAGGCTGGCGGCTACCGCTACTGGCTCGCTGCCGCTTCGATCATGACGGCCGATGCGTTGGCCGGGCTGGCTGCGCGTCTTGGTGCCGGTATCGTCATCGACGCCGTGGAACTCCACGCCGAAGGCGGGGCACTCGTGACCCGCCGCTCCGGTCTTGGTGACTCCGTGCTTGCGCACTGTGGCTTTACCTCGACGGTCGGCGTGGTTGTGACGCGCGCGAATGCCTTCGCCGCAACCGATGGCAACGGTGGCACGGCTCCCGTGGAGCGTTTCGCACCGACGTTCCGCGCCTGGTCGCAGGCCGTCACGCTGGTTGGTCATGAGGATGCCGTCGAGACTGGCCCGGACATCAGTGCTGCTGACGTCTTGGTTGCCGGTGGTCGTGGCCTTGGCGATGCCTCGGGCTTTGGTCAGATTGAGGAACTCGCGACTGCCTTCGGTGGTGCGGTTGCCGCAACGCGTGCTGTGGTTGATGCCGGTTGGTATCCGTACAGTGCCCAGGTCGGCCAGACAGGCAAGACCGTGACGCCAAAGCTCTACGTCGCCTGCGGTATCTCGGGCGCGATCCAACACAAGGTTGGCATGCAGGGCTCGGGCACGATCGTGGCGATCAACAAAGATAAGAACGCGCCGATCTTCGACTATGCCGACTTCGGCATCGTTGGTGATCTCAACGCTGTGGTTCCGCAATTGACCGCGCTGGTCAAGGCGCGCGGGTAGCTCACCTCCGCTCGCGATCTAGCGAGGACATCGCATCCGCGTGGATGCGATGTCCTCGCTAGATCGCGCTTGGTGTTACCGAGCAGGCGACGCGGCTGCGACCGTAGTCCGCGGCAGCAGCAGCGAGATCGTTCCCGCCGCCAGCACCATCAAGGCCGAGGCCCAGAGGCATGCCTCGAGGCCCTGCCATTGGTAGAGCAGGCCGGACAGGATCGTGCCGGCGAGACGGCCGCCGGCGTTGGCCATGTAATAGAACCCGACGTTCATCGCGACCTTGTTGCCGTCTGCGTAGTGCAGGATCAAGAACGAGTGGACGGCGGAGTTGAGGGCGAACACGAAGCCAAACACGATCAGG
>CANKHS010000101.1 GCA_947481755.1 Actinomycetota bacterium
CTTGTGCGTCGTGCGCGCGTGGCCCATGGCACCGGCGACCTTCGGACGGCGCAGAACCTCACTGCCGAGCTCTGGCTGCGTTACGAGAAGCAGGCCCGGGCGATTTCGCGTAAGCGTGCGCGTGGCGATGAGGCGGAAGAGGTACTGGGTCACCTCCAGTTGCGCTTTATCAAGTGGGTGTACTTCCGACAGGACGAGCCACGCAACATGATCGGCCTGCTCAATCAGATGGCCTCGTATGCCTATGGCGATGTCCAACGGCACGAGGCGAGCCAGCCCGTCACGGTCGAGGAGATCGAAGACTACAGCCGGCCCGATAGTGCTCTCTCGAGCATCCTGGACCGTGCGCAAATCGAACAATTGATGTCTGTCTTGAGCGAGCGCGAGCGCCTGATTATCGAGCGCGAGTTGGCTGATGTGCCCGATCTAGACGTCGCGGCCGAGCTCGCAATCGAACCAAACAACCTGCACCAAATTCGTTGGCGCGCGCTGAAGCGCATGCGCGAGGCGGCCGACCAGCAAGAATGGGGTTCGTGATGGACGAACGCGATATTCGACTCGGCAATCTGCTCGCTGAGACGCTCCTGGCCTTCGATCAGGGCCGCACGGCCGATGTTGATCGGTTGCTGGACAGTGCGGGCGACGATCGTTTTGAGCTCGTCGAGATGGTCGAGCTGTCGCTGACGCTCCGTGGCCCTGCGTCACCAAGCAGCGAGGCGATCGAGGCATTGGCCATGACACCCGCGTTTGATGCGCGCTCATGGCCCGAGATCCTGACCGAGGCTCGACACGCGCAGGGCATCAAACGCCCGGCTCTTGTCACCGCCTTGGCAGAGCGTCTCGGCATCTCATCGCCCGCTGGCGAAGAGCGCGTGCGCGAGCGGTATCACGAGATTGAGACGGGACAGCTCGATCCTCGCCGCATTTCGACGGCGGTAGCCGACGCGCTCGGCGACGTCCTGGGTGATATGCGCGACCTGCTTGCTGCCACGCGCCTCAACCCGGTTGGGCCGCTCAATCCAAGCGTGTCGTTTATGCGCGATGGCTTCGACGATCTCGATGGCAACGTGATGATGGAGGCCATGATGGCTTCCCCCTCCGAGCTAACGGCCGACGAGCGTCGTGTCGACGAGCTCTTCGGCGTCTAGCGCCGCGTCACCCTAAACCGCGCCGGCGTAATCCGTGGGCCGAGGCAACGTGCTGATGTACTTGTAGTTGTAGAGCCGCCAGGCCATCGCTAACGGCGACACGTCAAAACGCTCGGCCGCCTTGACGACGTCGGGCCCATGCTGATCCACGTCCGCGTGGATGCGCTCCTCTGGCATGAGGAGTTCGGCGGCGAAGCGATTCGCCTCGCGCTCACGGAGGTAGTCGGGTGACTTCTTCTTGTCCTGCTTCTCGTCACTCGTGATGTCGCCGAGTCGACAGATGAAGTTCGTCGTCACCTCGTCGGCGTGGAGTTCCCAATGCCCGATCTCGTGCGCGATCGTGAAACGCCGGCGAACGGGCCACTTCTCGCACTCAACCGCATTGACACGGATCTCCCGCTCGCGCAGCAGCAACATCCCCGACACGCCGGTTTCAAGTGGTGCGGTCTGAACGAGCAGTCCGAGGTACGACTCGGCGATCTCGTCGACGGGGATCGGCGCACCAGCTGGCACCTCGTACGTGTCTGCATACCGTGCGAGAAGGTCGCGTGCAGCAACGATTTCGCGGTCTTCTGTGACGCTCATGCCGTAATCGTACCCTCTTCTGTGCGATGGCCTGGGTCCAAAATGTCCGCTCTTCAACGTAGCTCTACTCCGCGGTTTTTATGCAAACAGTCGACTCCGGCTCCGATACCTAAGCCAAGCCTCAACCTCGGGCGCCGGACACCATGGGCCCGGGCCCAAAATGTCCATGGCGCGACATTCTGGGCCCGGGCCCAAAATGTCGCCTCAGCGATCACTGAACCATTTGATTCACTCCCGACATGACGATCGAACCATCTGCGTCGAGGATCGCGTAGACTGGCTGACATGCAGGCACGCGAACACATCGGTGGTCTCTACGATCGCCAGTTTGAGCACGACGCCTGTGGACTTGGCACCGTCGTGCAGCTCGATGGTGTTGCCTCGCACAGCGTCGTCAAACAGGCGCTGGAAGTACTCGAGCGCCTCGATCATCGTGGCGCCACGGGGTCGGACCCAGAGACCGGTGATGGCGCGGGCATCTTGCTCCAAATGCCGCACCGCTTTCTCGCGCGCGTCGCCGCCGAAGACGGCATCGACCTGCCACCCGCCGGCGATTACGGCATCGGCATGGTCTTCCTGCCCCAAGACCCAACGCTCCGCCTCCGCTGCGAGGAGATCGCCGTTCGCACCGTCGCCGAAGAGGGCCACCGCGCTGTGGGCTGGCGCGACGTTCCCGTCGACAACGCCGCGATTGGCCCCGTCGCACGCTCGTCCGCGCCCGTCATTCGCCAGCTGATCGTCGAGCGCCGCCACGGTAAGCAAGACGCCTTCGAACGCAAGCTCTACGTGATTCGGCGTCGGATCGAAAAGGCCGTGCACGCCGCTGTCACACAGGACACCTTTGCCATCGTCAGCCTCTCGACGAAGACCATCGTCTACAAGGGCCTGCTCCGCGCAACACAGGTGACTGCGTACTACCCCGACCTCGCCGACCGCGACGTCGAGTCTGCACTCGCTCTCGTCCACTCGCGCTTCTCCACCAACACGATGGGCACGTGGGACCTCGCTCACCCGTTCCACATGATCGCCCACAACGGCGAGATCAACACCGTCCGCGGCAACAGCAACTGGATGGCAGCCCGCGAGCCACAGATGCACAGCAAACTCTTTGGTGGCGACCTCCAGAAGCTCTACCCCATCACCGAAGAAGGCTGGTCGGACTCGGCCAAGCTTGATGCCGCGCTCGAGCTACTCGTCCAAGCCGGGCGGTCGTTGGAGCACTCGCTCGCAATGCTGATCCCACCCGCCTGGAGCGACACCACGCTCGAGATGGACGACGACATCCGCGCGTTCTACGAGTACCACACGACGCTAATGGAACCGTGGGATGGCCCGGCCGCCGTCATCGCCACCGACGGCGACAAGGTTGTTGCGACACTCGATCGCAACGGGCTCCGCCCCGGCCGCTGGCTGCGCACCAAAGACGGCATCTGCATCCTCGCCTCCGAGATTGGCGTGCTCGATATTCCCGAATCCGAGATCGTCGAAACCGGTCGCCTCGAGCCAGGTCGGATGCTGATGTTCGACACCGCCTCGGGCCGCGTCATCAAAGACCACGAGATCAAGCGGGTCCTCTCGCGCCGACGCCCGTATCGCCAGTGGCTCGACCAATACAAGTTGCACCTCGACGACCTGCGTCCGCAGCAGGGCATCGCAATCGACGAGGGGGCGCTTCCGAAGCTCCAACGCATCTTCGGCTACACCCGCGAAGACCTCTCGCTCTTGCTGGCACCAATGGCGCTGACGGGCGGCGAGCCGATCGGCTCGATGGGTGACGACACGCCACTTGCTGCACTGACCAACCGCAACCGACTGCTGCCGAGCTACTTCAAGCAGCAGTTCGCTCAGGTGACTAACCCGCCGGTCGACTCGGAGCGCGAGCGCCTCGTAATGAGCCTGCGCGTCGGCGTCGGTGCGATCGGCAACCTGCTCGACGCGACACCCGAGCACTGCCGTCGGGTCACGACATTGAGCCCGATCCTGACCAACGGCGAGTTGGAGAAGCTACGAGCGCTGCGCCGCGAAGGTTTCCGGGCCGCCACGATCTCCACGCTCTATCCGCTCGCAGAGGGCGAGGCCGGGCTCGCCCGCGCACTCGACTTGATCTGCCGAGAGGCCTCGCAGCTCGTCTGGGGCGGCACGACAATCGTGATCCTGTCCGACCGTGGCGCCGACGATTCGCTCGCGCCAATCCCGCCACTGCTCGCGATCGCCGCGGTGCACTCGCACCTCGTCCGCCAAGGCGCTCGCACAATGTGTGGCCTTGTGGTCGAGTCGGGCGAGCCACGCGAAACCATGCACATGGCGCTGCTGATTGGCTATGGCGCAGCAGCCGTCAATCCCTACCTCGCCCTCGAGTCGCTGCGCGAACTCCACCAAAGCGGCGAGCTCGGCGACCTCGATCTCGGTGAGGCCCGCAAGCGCTACATCCAGGCGCTCGGCAAGGGGCTGTTGAAGATCTGCTCGAAGATGGGCATCTCGACGATCCAGTCGTACCGTGGCTCACAGATCTTCGAGGCCGTCGGCCTTGGCCGTGAGCTGATCGACCGCTACTTCCCTGGCACCGTCTCGCGCGTCGGTGGGCTCGAGCTGCGTGACATCGCCGACGAGATTCGCGAACGCTACGAGCTCGACGTCGAGTCTGCACTACCCGACGACCTGCTCGAGGCCGGTGGCGAGTACCAATTCCGCATCGGTGGTGAGCGCCACGCCTGGCGTCCGGACTCGATCGTCGCGCTGCAACGTGCCGTCCGTGACGAGTCGTACGAGACCTACCGCACCTTCGCCGAGGAGATTGATGCCGGCACGGATCGCGCGATCGCCCTGCGCGACATCTTCGAGATCCTCCCTGCAGGCCCGCCCGTGCCGCTCGATGAGGTCGAGCCTTCGAGCGCAATCGTGCGTCGCTTTGCAACCGGCGCGATGAGTCTCGGCTCGATCTCACGTGAGGCTCACGAGACGCTCGCAATCGCGATGAACCGCCTCGGTGGCCGGTCCAACACAGGTGAGGGCGGCGAGGACGCGGTGCGCTCCACGCCCGACGCCAACGGCGATTTGCGTCGCTCGGCCATTAAGCAGGTTGCATCCGGCCGCTTCGGTGTGACGACGCCCTACCTCGTCGATGCCGACCAGGTCCAGATCAAGATGGCCCAAGGTGCGAAGCCCGGCGAGGGCGGACAGTTGCCGGGCCACAAGGTCGATGACTACATCGCGAAGGTTCGCCACTCCACGCCCGGCGTGGGCTTGATTAGCCCGCCCCCGCACCACGACATCTACTCGATTGAAGATCTCGCCCAACTGATCCACGACCTCAAGTGCGTCAACCCGCAGGCCGACATCTCGGTCAAGCTGGTCGCCGAGGCCGGCGTCGGCACCGTCGCCGCTGGCGTCGCAAAAGCGAAGGCAGAGCACATCGTCATCTCGGGCCACGACGGCGGCACAGGCGCCTCGCCACTCTCGTCCCTGAAGTACGCGGGCCTACCGTGGGAGATGGGCCTTGCCGAAGCGCACGAGGTGCTCGTGATGAACGACCTGCGCGCACAGGTGACGCTGCAGGTTGATGGCGGTCTCCGCACCGGTCGCGACGTGATGGTTGGCGCGCTGCTCGGCGCCGAAGAATTCGGCTTCTCGACGGCACCCCTGATCGCGGCGGGCTGCATCATGATGCGCGTCTGCCATCTCAACAC
>CANKHS010000102.1 GCA_947481755.1 Actinomycetota bacterium
CGTGGTGGCCGCCAGGCACACGTTGCGCTCGACGCGATCGCCAGCCGCACGTCGTCGAGCCGCGAGGTTGGTGTGCGCCGCATGCGCGCGGCTGGCATGGTGCCAAGCGGGGTCGAGCTAGCGCTGTTCGAGATGATGATCAGCGCCGACCACCCGCAGTTCAAGACCATCTCGGGCCTCGTCCGCGACCTCCCCCAATCCTTCTCCTAAGGAGCCCGACGTGAGCCTCACCCTCCACACCCACCCCTTCTCGTCGAATGGTCAGAAGGCGCAGTTGATGCTCGACACCCTGGGTCTCGATTATGCGGTGCGCGAGGTGCCATTCGAAGCCGAGCGCGCCGACTGGCACGTGGCCGTCAATCCAATGGGCGGCATTCCCGCGCTCGTCGATGGCAACTTCCACCTCGCCGAGTCGAACACGATCCTGCGCTACCTCGCCGACCGCGAAGGCCGTGACGACCTCTACCCGCGCGACCCCAAAGAGCGCGCCACGATCGATTGGATCCTCGACCTGTGGGCACTCGTCGTCCGCCCCGCACTGTTTTCGTACGAGTCCGCGCAGTACGGCATCGTGCTTGGAGTCGGCATGTTCGGCAAAGACCCGGCTCCTGAGGCAGAGGTGCAGGAGAAGTTCGACAGAGCCGTGCCGAAACTCAACCAGGCGATGCAAATCCTCGACCCCGTCGGTCCGTGGGCCTGCCTTGGCCACCGCACGATTGCCGATATCGCAGCCACACCCGTCCTGCATCGCATCGTCCACGCCCCCGTCGACCTGAGCCAAGTCCCGCGGATGCAGACGTGGGCCGAGGCGTGCGTCGCCAGTCCCGAATGGCAGGCGCTGATCCCAACCTGCGGCGTGCCGACGCGCTAACTCAGCACGTGCCGCCGGCCGGGGCGGCGAAGATCCGCTCGACCAGCAGGTCGGCCCGCTCGGCGGCCTTCAACGCAAAGCCACCCTGGCCTGTGGTGCGCACGATCGTCTGACCCTGCGGGCCCGGCGCCACGCAGTCGGCAACACCCTCGAGGTTCCAGTACGGCATCCAACGTACGCGCAAGAGGTAGCGGCCAGGGGCCGTCACCGTACCCGTCAGCTGGTCATGCCCCTGCTTGGTAATCGTTGCGGTGCCGGGGCCTGTCATCAACGGTGTCGGGTCTGGCACCTCAAAAATCTGCCACGCGCCGGTCGTCTCTACGCGGGTCAGACCCGATTGGCCCGACCGCAGCAGCGCCGCCTCGGACGCAGCGCCCTGTGTATCGAGTGGAGTGTCGGGGAGCAAGACATAGCGAACAGCACGGGCTCGTAGCCACGCCTGATACTCAGCAGGCGTGATGTGCTTCTTATAGAGCAGTGGGTTTTCGGCAAGGTCGACCTGGCGGTACCAGCCACGCACGAGCGGGAAGCCCGCCTGCGGAATCCAGTATGCCTCCCAACGACCCGACGTCTGCACAACTTCGACGCGATAGTCCGGCGTCTGATGCTGCTTCAAGAACGCCACGGCTGGCTGCCAAAACTGCGGCTGGGTCGGGCGCGAGTCGGTGCGCGTGGCTGCGTCATAGAGATCGGGCAGCGCGCCATATCCAAACGAGGCGATCAGTGCCACAGCGAGCAGGAACCGCGGTCGCCAAGACGAGAGCCCCGCGACGATGACGACCATCGGAAACGCGAAGTAGCGCAGCCGCGCGAGGTTGTCACCAACGGGAGTTGGAATCGCAAACAAGAGCAACGACCCAACCGCCCAGACGATCATCAGCCACATGATCAGATGCGCCTCGGGGCGCCGCCGTGCGACCGCAACACCAAGGATCGAGACCGCGAGCACGGCAATCAGGTGGCCAACAAGAAACGGGTAGACGCCATCAGAAGGAAACAACCACCCGATCACCAGTTGCAACACGACCAGACCGCTGAGCCAGGCAGCAACCACGATCGTGCGAGGGTCGAGTCGACGGTGTTCGAGCCAAACCGCCACGAGGATCAGACCGAGGAACACAAACGCGAGCGGGCTCAGCCCAAGCGTGACCGCTCCAAGGAGCGCTCCCAAAACGTGACGATGATTCTGCAACGCGACCAGACAGACCAACATCGCTGCAGCACCAACGGCATAGGCGTACCCGCCTGTAAAGAGCGGGCCGAGTGCAAGCAACGCAAAGACCCGAGAGCCCCACACCGCCGCGACTCCCCAACGCTGTACGACCAATACCGCAAAGCTGGCGGCCGATGCCACCACGGCAAACAATCCAAGCGTGACCGGCCCAACCACCTGCTGCGGTAGATACGCGAGCGCCGAGTAGGAGATCAGCGGATAATCGCCGCCGTACCAAAAGTTGTCCCACAAGACCGCGTCGCGCTGCACGAGCAGCGCACGATAGAGGTGCGCCGAGGCATCGTCTGGCAGCGGCGTCAGCGTCTTCAGCAAGACCGCGCCAATCAGGCACAGCAGTGCTGCAATCACTGCCTCCCGCACGATCAGCGGGACGCGCGCGAACAGGACGGATGGGGACTCGGAGCGGGCGCTCATCAGTTAGAAGGTAGTCGGCAGACGGCGCCTCAGGGACGCCGTCACCGGATCATCACCCTTGAGTACTGACTGAGCCGCCCTCTTCCTCTATAGCGCGCCGGGCACCGGGACGGGCGAGCACGGCGTCGTAGTGGGCCGCAACGTTCGCATCGGCCCACCAACTTGCGTCACCCGGCAGGTCCATGCCCCAGGACGACAGCATCGCCAGGTAGATATCGGCGATCGAGAAGGCGTTGCCCTGCAGGAACGGACCGGCACCGAGCTTGCCACTGATGTGGCTGCGCAGAGCCGTCAACTCGTCGACGGCATTGGCCTGGACGAGATCTGCACCGTTCGGGTCGTTCGTATAGCGCGCGGGGTAAAAGAAGCGCAGAAACGCAGGCTGGACCGTGTTGGTGAGGAACATCAGCCACCGCATCGCCTCGGCGCGCTCGACCGTACCGACCGCGGGGATCAGACCCTTGTCCGCATGGAGGTCGGCGAGGTGCAGGCAGCAGGCAGCCGACTCGGTCAAGACGAGATCATCGATCTTGAGTGTTGGCACCTTGCCAAACGGATTCAGCGTGATGTAGTCCGCAGGAGCCGTTGGGACACCGTCGTCGGTGCGCTCAACGAGCACGAATTCGTAGTCGACACCGAGCTCCTCCAGCACCATGTGCGGAGCAGTCGTGGCCGTGCCGGGGATGCCGTAGAGAGTGATCATGGGCGAAGTCTAGCCGCGCCCACGATCACTCTCCCAGGCAAGAACCTAGAAGCCGTCTTTCGAGCGCCCAGGAATCCAGTCCGTGCCGGCCAGCGGCACGCGAGCCATCGCAGCGGCCTCGATCGTCAACGCGACGAGATCCTCCGGCTCGAGGTTGTGCACGTCGCTCTTGCCTGCAGCACGCGCCAGCGTCTGCGTCTCGAGCGTCATCGTCCTGAGGTAGTTGTTGAGGCGCCGCCCACCGAGTTCGGGGTCGAGTCGCTTCGACAGTTCCGGATCCTGCGTCGAGATGCCCGCGGGGTCCTTACCCTCGTGCCAGTCGTCGTAGAAGCCGGCAGCAGAACCGATCTTGGCGTAATCATCGGCGTAGGCCGGGTCGTTGTCGCCAAGGGCGATCATCGCTGCGACGCCAATCGAGACGGCGTCGGCACCAAGCGCCAAGGCCTTCGCGACGTCGGCACCGTTGCGAATACCACCCGACACGATCAGCTGCACCTCGCGGTGCATACCCATCTCCTGCAACGCCTCGACGGCCTCGCGGATACAGGCCAAGGTCGGCAGACCAACGTGCTCGATAAAGACGTCCTGCGTAGCGGCCGTACCGCCCTGCATGCCGTCGAGCACGATCACATCGGCACCGGCCTTGACGGCCAACTGCGTGTCGTAATACGGACGGCTGGCGCCGATCTTGATGTAGATCGGCTTCTCCCAGTCGGTAATTTCGCGGATCTCCTCGATCTTGATCTCGAGATCGTCCGGCCCCGTCCAGTCTGGGTGACGACAGGCGCTGCGCTGGTCGATGCCCTTCGGCAGGTTGCGCATCTCGGCAACGCGATCCGAGATCTTCTGGCCCAGCAGCATGCCGCCGCCGCCCGGCTTGGCGCCCTGACCAACCACGACCTCGATCGCGTCGGCACGACGCAGGTCGTCGGGGTTCATGCCGTACCGCGATGGCAGCACCTGGTAGACGAGGATCTCGGAATGCCCGCGCTCCTCCTCCGTCATGCCGCCGTCACCGGTCGTCGTCGACGTACCCGCCATCGTGGCGCCACGTCCGAGCGCCTCCTTGGCCTGCCCCGACAGCGCGCCGAAACTCATGCCGGCGATCGTGATCGGGATCTTCAGCTCGATCGGCTTCTTCGCAAAGCGCGTGCCGAGCGTGACGCTCGTGTCGCAGCGCTCGCGATAGCCCTCGAGGGGATAGCGCGACATGCTTGCACCGAGGAACAGCAGGTCATCGAAGTGCGGCAGCTTGCGCTTGGCACCGAAGCCGCGGATGTCGTAGATGCCCTGGCTGGCTGCTCGTCGAATCTCCTCGATCGTGTTGCGATCGAAGATGTACGACTCGCGCAGACCAGGCTGCCAATTCATGCCGTCTCCGGCTTGTCCGTTGTAATCGCTCATATCAGTCCCTCCGGCCTAGTACTCGCCGGCATGGTCGATGTTGAAGTTGTAGAGACGGCGGGCGGAGCCGTAGCGCTTGAACTCATCGACCTTGGCGTCGGCACCGGCTGCGGTCAGCAGACGTCCGAGCTCCTCGCGATGAAACTCCTTGAGCTCCTTCTCGATGCAGTCCGCGCCGAGCCCTTCGACCGAGCCACGCACGTAGATGTGCGTCTCGTAGATCGAGTCGCCGAGCGAATCGCCAGCATCGCCGCAGACGACGAGCGCACCGGACTGAGCCATAAACGCGCTCATGTGGCCGATGCTGCCCTTGACGACGATCTCGACACCCTTCATCGAGATGCCGCAGCGCGCCGCGGCGTCGCCTTCGACGATCACGAGGCCACCACGACCCGTCGCCGCACACGCCTGCGAGGCGTTGCCGGTGATGTGGATCGTGCCGCTCATGATGTTCTCGCCGCAGCCGACGCCCACGTTGCCGTTGACGCGAACGTGCGCGTGCTTATTCATGCCGGCCGTGTAGTAGCCCGTGTGTCCCTCGATCTCGATTTCGAAGGGCGCGTCGACACCAACCGCGACAGCGTGTGCGCCATTCGGGTTAACGATGCGCCAGCGCAGCGGACCCCCAGCGGCACCGTCGTGCAGCCGCTGGTTGAGTTCGCGGAGCGGCGTCGTTGCGAGGTCGACAACCTCAACGTCCGTCGCAGTTGTCATCGCACCGCCTCCTTCTCCCACGAGTAGACCGTGGCCGGTGCCGGCTCCCAGGTCTTGGCTTTTTC
>CANKHS010000103.1 GCA_947481755.1 Actinomycetota bacterium
AGACCCCTGCTGCTGGTTCGGTCGCTCCCTGCGGTACCTCTGCGGCCATCTGCTGCTCCTTCGGGAGTCACCATACTCCACCGCTTGCCTCCGCAGATGTCTCAGTTCTCGCGATGCAAGAGCGGTCCATCAGGCGCGCTTTTTCGTGTGTGATACTTCGCCCATGCCGGATCAGCCCTTTACCGTCGTCCTTAAGGACGGTTCAGAGATCGCGGTCCTTGCCGACCAGACGATCCTCGATGCAATCGAGGCGACCGGTCGGCGCATGCTCAACTCGTGTCGCGAGGGCAACTGCGGCACCTGCGAGACGGACATCACCTTTGGCGAGGCCGACCATCGTGATGAGGTGCTGACGGCCGAAGAGAAGGCCGAACAGTTCTCGATGATGATCTGCGTGTCGCGCGCCAAAGGCGACCGCATCGGGCTCGACCTGTAGTTTTTTCGATCGCCGAGGTGGTACCAAGTAGTAGTTCTACACGGCGAACGTTGGGTACTGGAGCGGTGCTCCGGACACGCCGATCTCGATTGCATTGACGACTTGGCCGCCGAGTGACGCGATCGCAAGTGTGTCGAGGTTGGCTCCGAAGAATGCGACGTTGGTCGGCATTGGCATGTGAATTCCCGTTGGGTCGTCGAGTACGACGCGGAATGAGCCACCTTCGCGAGGAACGTGAAGAATGCGGAAGGGGTAGTAGCAAGCAACAAGAAAGCTTCCGTCGGCACAGAGCGCCAGCCCGTCGGGTGAATGGTTCGGAAGATCCGCCAGTACGACGACCGTGCCATCGAGAATCGTGGATAGACGGGGAGTGAGTGTCTCAACGAAAAAAGGTTGGCCCTCTGCGTTCACACAGAGGCCATTTGGAAAGTGCAACGCGGGGATTGGAACTACGGCGCCATCGCCACCACCAGGAGGGATGCGGATCAGACGCCCATTGCAGACGTCAAGAACTTCCGTACCCGAATCGGTAAGCCAAAGCGTGCCATCACTGGCAAAGGCGGCCCAGTTTGGCGTTTCGAGTGGTAGACCATTGGCAGTTGTGCAGTACGGCGTCACGCTGCCCGTCGCCGGATCAATGCGTGCGACGATTGCCTCCTCGGCCAAGCTACACGCATAGACATAGCCAGCACCGTCTATACAGACTCCGAGGATGAAACCGCCGGTATTGGCAATCTCAGCGACTCTGCTGCTGCTCGGATCAATGCGGTAGATCTGCCCCGCCTCGCCGCCGCACCAGATCATCCCGTCGGGAGCAAGCGCAATGCCTTCGGGATGATCAAGGCCGGTTGCGAGTTGGCGTAAGTCGGATACAGAGGCGATGTTCATAACGAGAATCTCCTTCGCGATTGTTGGTACGTCACGGCGTTATCTCCTGCGGTGACGGTTCGATCGTCAGGCTCAATGTTGTGGATCGGCTTTCGTTCGGTGCAAGCACGAGGACACTGTCGTCGGCGATCGCCCGGGTGAGCATTGGTGGCCCACTCCACGGTTCTAGCGCGAGGCAGTACGCGCCAGCAAATGGTGCTTCCTCTGCGCCTCCATAGAGTTGCCAAATCCATAGCCACGGGAAGAGCGTTGCGTCGAACGTAAGGGTCACGTCAAGACCAAGCAGGGGATTATGAATTCCGATCGTTCCCTCAGAAAAACCGTGCAGGAGGCAGAGGTCATGGGTCTGCGCATCGACTCCTTGCACCTGGGAGACGTCGACGCTTGCGCCATCTTTGTCGTACGCCTGCGGCCACGTCAGGTCATTTGCAGCCGTCAACCGGGAGGTCGCATCGCAGTAGACGGTCTCCATCTGCGCTGCCGGAGCGACGATCGTTGCGCCCTCGGCAACAAGGGGAGCACCAAAGGCAGGATGGTGTCCCCACAGTATTTGGGCGGGTGCGGCTCCCGTGTTCGTCAACTCTTCGGAGATCAGAATGGCTGTCGGATCTGACGCAAGCGCGACTGTTCGCCGTAGTCGAAGTGGGGGCCACAACAGGTCGACCGTCATGGTGATGCTCTCGTTGGTCTGAGCCACAACGCTCCACTGCCGACCCCATGATTCTCCATGAAACGAATGCTCAAATCCGTCGACGGTGCATGGCGCATCGCCATTCGGAAGTAGTTCTTGCCAACCACCGGCGTACCAGCGGTTGAAGGCTTGCTCTGTAGATCCAGGCTCGACGAGGCCATGCGTATCGTCGTTTAAGGGCACGTCGCGGAGCGTGGCGAGGAGCTCCGCTGCTCGTGATTTATGGTACAGAGACGTGATTTCGCCGCCCTTAGCAGGGAGAAACGTGCAGCGCAGTTCGGCGTTTTCAATCACCACTTTTTGCCATTGACGTTCGTTCATGGGGAAGGCTCTCTGGTTGTCTGACGCGGTTTTTACGAAGCCCGTTTGGTTCGAATATTTCTCAACCGTAGTCCTTGGGGATACCTTTAGGCAATCGTTAGCGTTACGATCAGTTGATGGCCGCCAAGCCACCACCCCGCCTAGTCGACGTTGCAACACGCGCCGGCGTTCATGTGTCGACGGCCTCGCGAGTGCTCAACGGCAGTGTGGATTCCAAGGTGCGTGAGGAGACCCGGCTCCGTGTGCATGCAGCCGCAGCGGAACTAAGGTACCGACCTAACGCGTTGGCTCGCGGATTAAAAACGAGCACCACGACGACGCTCGGCCTATTGGTGCGCAGTCTTTCGAACCCTGTGATGGCCGACATGGCGCGGGCTTCAGCGGCTCGGGCGTGGGAACTCGGCTACGTCGTCGTGATCGCGGAAGACGATGGCGTGATCACAGAGCGGGCATGGGAACGACTCGTACACGAGGGGCGGATCGACGGCATGCTCGTCGCGAGCGCTTCGATAGGTGGGCCAATACTCGATTTTGTTGACCAAGCTTCGCTGCCCCATGTGTTTGTCGATCACGTTCATCCAGGCAGCGGACGCAACGTGGCGATGCGGGAGGCAGACGCTGGGCGCATGGCCGCCGAGCACCTAATGGGTCTCGGACACCATCATTTTGGTCAGATCACTGGGCCTCCAGCATTCGACAGTGACCGACGACGGTCCGAAGCCTTTCGCGAGACAGTGATTGCCGCCGGTGACCCTGCGCCGGTTCGTTGGGTAGCCGATTACACGGAGGCCAGTGCGAGCGAGGTAGCAAAGGCTATTTTCGCAGCCAAGAACCGGCCAACGGCCGTCTTTGTTTCTGCACTGAGCCACGCGATTGGATTTGTCGCCACAGCGCAGCGCGCGGGTATCAGGATTCCCGACGAGATGTCACTGATTGGCTACGACGACGATCCTTTGCTGGACTACATTGGCGTTCCAGTCACGTCGATCCGCATGCCACTGGCCGAGCTTGGTCGGATTGCGACGGGCGCGCTGATTGATCAAATCAATGGCAGTGCACCACGAGATATTGAGATTTCAACATTGCCGATTATCGTTCCACGGTCATCGACGGCGACACCAACCGGAGGTTGAGATGAAGATTAAAGCGGCAGTGATGCGGGCCCCAAACCAGCCCATGACGATTGAAGAGATCACGCTCGATCCACCGAAACGAGGAGAGGTTCTCGTCCGTATTGAAGCGACCGGTATCTGTCGTAGCGATCTCTCGTACATCGATGGGAAGTGGCCCGCACCGTTGCCGATCGTGTTGGGACATGAGGGCGCTGGCGTCATCGAAGCGGTCGGCGAAGACGTTCCGGAGTCGCGGATTGGCGAGCGCGTTGTGCTCACCTTTTCGCCCGCGTGTGGTGCATGTCGTTTTTGCCTTGAGGGACGAGCAAACTTGTGTCTCGATGCAGCAGAGGGGCTCGATTCGGGTTTCTTACGAGACGGGACGACGCGCCTTTCTGATGGGGCGACGCGTATCCACCACTTGGCATACGTTTCGAGTTTCGCGTCACACGTTGTGGTACCTGCCAACGGCGCGTTGACGGTCGAGCAGACCCTCGACCCACAGGTTGGGTGCCTCTTGGGGTGCGGTGTCACGACGGGGATCATGTCTGTGACGCGGCGTGGCAACGTAAGGCCAGGCGATTCGGTGGCGGTTTTTGCTTGCGGTGGTGTTGGGCTCTCAGCCGTCATCGGCGCGCGGATGATTACGGCAGATCCGATTATTGCGGTCGATACGCTTGCGGAGAAACGCGCATTTGCACTTCGCCTTGGGGCCACACACGTGATTGATCCGGCAGAAGGCGATCCGGCCGAGCAGATCCGCGCAATCGTTCCCGGGGGAGTTGATTTCTCATTTGAGGCTCTGGGATATCCAGACGTTGTTGATCAGGCATTTCGGAGTGTTCGTGATGGAGGCACGACGGTGTTGATTGGTCAGCCTGCGATGGGTGTCAAGGCGGGTTTTGATGTCTATAACACGACACAGTTCGAGCACACCATCCTTGGTTCCAACATGGGTGGAGTCGTTCCTGCGCTTCAGATTCCCGCTCTGGCACGACTTGTTGCGCGTGGGCGCGTAGACCTCGATCCGCTGGTCACACATGTCCTGCCACTTGAACAGATCAATCAGGCGGTTGAATTGACAGCATCCGGCCAGGCTGGTCGTGTCGTGCTGATTCCGTAATCGAATTAGGGGCTTGACTCTGTCCGTCCAAGTCTCTAGCATCGTTCCACGAAGATCAACGCAAACGTTTGCGTAGGAGAGCAGTGGGACTACTGAACCGCAAGTCGAAGGACGAGTCGTCCGCGAAAACTATTTCGCTCTACTACGCGTCCGACCTGCACGGATCGGAACGCTGCTGGCGGAAATTCCTTGGTGCAGGTCGGTTCTACGAGGTCGAGGCGCTGATTATGGGCGGCGATCTGACGGGGAAGGCAGTGGTGCCTATCGAGCACCGACCAGACGGCGGATATAGCACAGAGTTTCTTGGCGAGGAACGTACAGCTGCCGACGAGGAGGGCCTTGCCGAGCTGGTCGATGCCATTCGCTTCAACGGTATGTACCCATGGATTGCAGATGCAGCCGAAATAGCCGAAGCGCGCATTGACGAACGCGTGCGTGATCGGATTTTTGAGCGAGTCATGGTCGACGAATTGCAGCGATGGATTGACTTGGCTGACGAGCGTATGGCTGCCCATGGCATCGCGGTCTATGTCATGCCAGGCAACGATGACCCGTGGTCA
>CANKHS010000104.1 GCA_947481755.1 Actinomycetota bacterium
CGAGGCGCTCACCCGCGACCTGCTCGATCGTGACGGACTTGCGGAGCGCGAGCGGGTGGTCGCGCGCACAGACCAGGACCAACTCGTCCTCGAAGACGCGCTCGGTGACGAGCTCGGGGTGGAACAGTTCACGAATCAAGGCGATCTGTACTTCGTCGTGCAGGACAAGCTCGAGCACCTCGTCCGAATGACCGCCACGGACGGAGAGTTCCATCTCGGGGTTTTTCTCGGCGAGTTCGCGCAGAAGCCCGGGCAGCAGATAGGTACTGATCGCGGGCGGCGCACCGATCGTCAACGCTCCCGTACCCGCCGCTGTCAGGTCCGAGACGAGGCGTCCGCCCTCGCCCATCGTCTCGAGTGTGCGCTCCGCATAGGGCAAAAAGGCGCGGCCCGCCGCCGTCAGTCGCATGCCGCGCCGCGAACGGAGAAAGAGTGGGCCACCGACCTCTCGCTCGAGGCGTTGCAGTCGAGCGGTCAATGCAGGCTGCGTCAGAAAGAGCTCGGCCGCGACGGGGCCGAGATTACCGGCACGCGCGACGCGTACAAAGGCCTCTAGTTGTCCCGAATCCATCGTGCCATCAATTATATCTATCGAAACGGCGATTAACTTCGATTCGACCTTATTGATCACGGCGCCTAGAGTCCGCTGATTACCCATCGGACACATTTTGTCCGTTATCGGAGGCACCCCCACGTGAGCGACCAGAAGACCCGCGCAGAGCAAACCGCAGAACTCGAGGCAAAGTGGGCGAACGATCCCCGCTGGGCAGGCATCGAGCGTGTCTACACGGCTGAAGAGGTCGTCAAGTTGCGCGGCTCTGTCACGCCGGCCAGCACGCTTGCCGAGCGCGGTGCTGCCAAGCTCTGGGAGCGCATCCATTCCCGTCATCACGTGCACGCCCTCGGCGCCCTCTCCGGCGGCCAGGCCGTCCAGATGGTCAAGGGTGGCCTCGAGGCCATCTACCTGAGCGGCTGGCAGGTCGCGGCCGACGGCAACCTGTCGGGTGAGGTCTATCCCGACCAGAGCCTCTACCCCGCCAACAGCGTGCCCGCGATGGTACGCCGCCTCAACAACGCGCTGACGCGCGCCGACCAGATCACCTGGTCCGAGGGCGACGACTCGATCGACTGGTTCGTCCCGATTGTGGCCGACGCCGAGGCTGGCTTCGGTGGTTCGCTCAACGCCTACGAGTTGATGCGCGGCATGATCGAAGCCGGCGCTGCTGGCGTCCACTTTGAGGACCAGCTCGCCAGTGAGAAGAAGTGTGGCCATCTCGGCGGCAAGGTGCTCGTCCCGACCAGCCAGTTCGTTCGCACACTGCAGGCAGCGCGTCTCGCAGCCGACGTGATGGACGTGCCCACCCTGATCGTGGCACGCACCGACGCCCTCGCCGCAACCCTGATGACGTCCGACGTCGACGAGCGCGACCGTCCGTTCGTAACCGGAGAGCGCACCCCTGAGGGCTACTTCTTCGTCTCCGGTGGCATCGACAGCGCCATCGCTCGCGGACTGGCCTACGCCCCGTACGCCGACCTCATCTGGTGCGAGACCGGCACGCCGGACATGGACGAGGCACGCAAGTTCGCCGAGGCCATCCATGCCGAGTTCCCGGGCAAGTTGCTCGCGTACAACTGCTCGCCATCGTTCAACTGGAAGCGCGCGCTCAACGACGAGCAGATTGCCGCCTTCCAGCACGAGCTGGGCGAGCTTGGTTACAAGTTCCAGTTCATCACCCTCGCCGGCTTCCACGCGCTTAACGCGTCGATGTTCGAGCTTGCACAGGGCTACGCCAAGAACGGCATGACGGCGTACGTCGAGTTGCAGGAGCGCGAATTCGCGATGGAGGCAGAGGGCTACACGGCCACCCGCCATCAGCGCGAAGTCGGTGCCGGGTACTTCGATCTTATCTCCACCATCGCATCGGCCGGAGCCAGCTCGACCTTGGCCCTCATCGGGTCGACAGAGGAAGAGCAGTTCCACTAAGCCGGTCACCCCGGTGACGGTCGCGGCGGTCGCATATGCCCGCCGCGACCGTCACCGTCCCCACGCAATACCAGCCCTGGGTCTCTGGACCCGGGGCTTTTTTGTTGCCCACGTGGTACCGCTACCCCGCTACCCTGCACAGATGCGCGTGATGATTATGGCCGCCGGACTCGGGACGCGATTGCGTCCTTTGACTGACCACCTGCCAAAGCCGATCGCGCCCGTGGGCAACCGTCCTGTCGTCGAGTACCTGCTGCGCCGGATTGCGGCCGCCGGCTGCTCGGGCGCCGTGATCAACCTCCACCATCGCCCCGAGGCGATCATGGAGGTGCTCGGTGACGGTTCCGCCTACGGGGTTCCGATCTCGTACTCGATCGAGCCAGAGTTGCTCGGCACGGCCGGTGGAACCCGCAAGTGCCAGGAGGCGCTGCTCGCGGACGACGACGTCTTTCTCGTCACAAGCGGCGATGGTCTCCACACGATCGATCTCGCGGCACTGGCGGCTGCGCATCGCGCATCGGGCGCACTCGCAACGCTGACGGTCAAACGCGTCGAGGACGTGACGGGCTTTGGTGTCGTCGTGACGGACGAGACCGGTCGGATCACCTCGTTCCAGGAGAAGCCTGCCCCCGCCGACGCGCTGAGCGACCTCGTCAATGTTGGCGTCTATTGCTTTAGTGCCGCGATCTTCGCGGAGATTCCCGTTGAGGGGGCAAGTGATTTTGGCTCGGAGATCTTGCCGCGGCTCGTCGCCGAGGGCGCAAACGTACGCGCCTGGGTGACAGACGCGTACTGGAGCGATATTGGCTCGCTCGACGAACTCGTGATCGCGAACTGCGCTGTCGCCGCAGGAGAGATTGACGTCGAGGCGAGTGGCGATCTGATCATGGGCAGCGACACGCGCCTTGTCGGTGTCTCCCAGGGCGCCAACATCACAGGCCCTGTGCTTGTTGGCCCTGATGCCCGTATCGAAGAGGGCGCGACCATCGTCGGTCCCGCCGTGATTGGTGCCCGCGCGACGATCTGCACCGGCGCGCACGTTGAACAGGCACTGGTGTTGCCGGAGGCGACAATCACAGCCGATTCGCCGCGCACGGGCATCCTTGGCGACCCCACGCTGCTCGACGGCGTCTGGTCGCGGTAGGGCCCGCTAACTCCGCGCAGTTGCGGTACTAGGAGTCACGCAGAGGCACAGCATGCGCACGGGGAAACGTGGTGTTTTGGCTCTCCTCTGCGAAACGCAAATCTGTAGGCGGACATTTTGGGCCCGGGCCCAAAATGTCCGCCTACCGATTCGACGCTGCCTACTACGCGCGCCGAAAACCCTTTGTCTCGTCACGTAATCCGTCAGGCAAGCGCCGCGGAGATCGTGGTCAGGCTACGCATCGTCTCGTCCCAGAGGTCCTGCGGATAGGCAATGGGGTAGGTCGAGAAGCGCGCGATCGTGACGCCCGCTGGCATGTCGATATAACAGTGCTGACCGTAGATGCCGGAGCCGGTATAGCGCGCGTCGCGCTCGATCACCCAGAACGCGTTGCGGTACATGCACCAGTCGCCGCGCTCGGCGCTCGTCATCGTCGGGCTCTCGCGGTAGTTCTGGATCGCCTCGTCATCGCCGTGGTGCGTGTCCTGCACCCACTCGGCGGGAATCACACCCTGCCCACCACGCTGGTAGGCAAGCGCAAAGCGGGCGAGATCGCGTGTCGAGCACGAGAGACCACCGTCGACGACGGCATCGCCCACCACGTCGAGCATCATGTCGGCCTCGTGCTCCATGCCGAGCGGCACCCACAATTGCTCGTTCAACGCATCGACAAAGCGCTGCTCCGCGACGATCTCAACCAGTCGGGCAGCGATGTTCGTCAGCACCGAGCGGTAATCGAAATTCGTGCCGTGCTCGCGCGACTTGGGGTACGTCGGGAAATGCCCGTACATGCCGAGCGGCTTGCGTCCACCCAAGCGCCGATAGCTGGCCTGGCGCTCGTATTCCATCAGCGGGTTGTCCGCCTCGGGGTCGTCGTACAGCGCATAGTCCTCGACGAATTCTGTACCGGCCGTCATGTCGATCAGGTGCCGCACGTTCGCGCCGTCGAGACTCGTGCCGTTGAACTGCGGTGCGATGTCAGTGACCAACTGGTCCATGGCGATCAGACCCTTGCCGACCTGAATACCGAGCATCGCACCCACAAACGACTTCGTCACGCTCATGCAGAGGTGCGGCGTCCGCGGCAGCATTCCGTTGGCGTACTGCTCGTAGACAATCACCCCATCCTTGAGTACCACGAGGCCTTCGCCGTTGGACGTCGCAAATTGCCGCTCAACTGTGGTCGTCGAGCCGTCGACCGCCTTCAGTTCGATGCCGCCAAGGTCCTGGAGGTCGACTGGGAGCTCGCTGACAACTCCACTGTCATTAGCAACACGCGCCGAGGGCGCAAACTCGCGCACCCGCTGAAAGGCGCGGCTCGGGTACGGGTCGTCAAGCCAGTTGTCAGTCGTCGTTACGCGTTCGGTAGGCATAGAGGAAGCCTAACCGCTGAGCCAGCCCGGCAGGGAATCTTTTCGACACCCAGTATGTTTATAAGAGTTATGAGCATTCCTTACCGCACCGTGGATCCGTATCGCGACACGCACGTGATCGATTCGCGGGGGCCTCGCACCAACCAAGCGATCGTCGGCGTTGGTGCGTTGATTGCGTTCCTGCTCCACCAAGAGTGGATCATCGTGCTGCTCGCGCTGCAGTTGATCGTCGGCCTGACACTCGGTCGCCGCTTCTGCCTCCCCTGTCGCCTGTGGTTCGATGTCCTCCAGCCGCGCCTCGGCGAGGGCACAATCGAAGATGCGCGTGTCCCGCGCTTCGCGAACATCATTGGCGCCGTCTTCCTGACCGTCTCGTCGATTCTGCTCTACGCCGGCAGTAGCAGCATCGGCTGGGCACTCGCCTTGATCGTTGCCGCACTCGCCCTACTTGCGGCAACCACCGGTGTCTGCGTCGGCTGTGAGATGTACATGCTGATTGCGCGCGCCCGCGGCATCGTCGTCGATCGCCACCCCGCGGTCTAGGCAAGCACCGACATGGATCGCCTAGTCATTGTTGGAATCTTCGTTGTCGTGCTCGTGGTTGCCG
>CANKHS010000105.1 GCA_947481755.1 Actinomycetota bacterium
ACCCCGCTCGCAGACGGGATCCTGAACTTCGCCTGGAAGCTGTCCGGCGGTGGCGAAAGCGATACGACGACGCTTCGCCGTAGCCTGACGTAACCCGGGTCTACCGACGCAGCAGGCGTCGTGGCCGCACCGCGCCACGCATGCGCTCGTACCGGGTGCACCGATCGCGCATTGCGCCCCGTAGTCGCTGCGTCTCGGCGCGGACGATGTGGACTGCCTCACCCGACGCGTCGGGTGGTCCGAAGCGCGCCAACACCACTGCATCCACCCAGCGTTCTGTTGGTACAGCGAACGTCTCCTGCACGCGAGCGCCAACATCGCCGATGGCCTCACCACGCGTGGCGATGCCCTGGTCGTCGAGCCATCCTTCGATCTCCGCGTGCGCAGCGATCGCCACGTGTCGAGGATTCTCGGTGCGACGCGCACGTACGGCACTCAACGCCTTGACGAGCCAGATCAGCAGACCAAGCAGCGCCAATACGAGCACGAGACCAATCAGGATCACCAGCCGGCGCGGCCACGGCGAGGCCTCATCGGCAGTGGCCTGGGTGCCGTCGGTGGCGGCGACCGAACCACGATTCGGCCGGGCCCCGTTTGGCAACAGATCGCCACCGCCGAGCCCTGCCAACGAGCCACCCGGCAGCACAATGTCACTCGGATTGACGGTGTTTGACGGACTCGTGGCCGACTCGAGACTCTTCGACGGCGTTGGCTCGAACGACACCCAACCTGCATACGGGAAGCGAACCTCGACCCACGCGTGCGCGTCGCGATTGGTGACGATACGCCGCGAGCCGTCCAAGGTTCCCTGCGAAAACCCGAACGCCACGCGCGCTGGCACTCCAAGCATGCGCAACAGGACGGCCATTGAACCCGCGAAGTACTGACAGTGCGCGGCCCGCCGAGGCGAAAGGAGAAACTCCGGCAACGGACCCATAATCCCGGAATCTCCGTAGACCGCCGACTCGTCGTAGCTGAACTCCGTCTGAAACCAATGCTCAAGCAACGCGGCTGCCTGATACGGCGTCTTTGCCGAACTCGTCACGGCACGAGCCTGCGCATACGCCTTCAGCCAACGATCCGCCACCAGCGATGCGAACATTCCCGAACCCGTCTCCCGTCGCAGCAACTTCGGAATCTTCGCTTCTCGCCCCGCCTCTCCAAACGCTGGATAGACCTCACCCGACACCGTTAGATCCTGCGGATTTGGGCGCGACAGCACCGCCTCAGGCGCAGCACTGCCCTTGGCTGTGACCGTGGACCCCGAAACGTCAACACCCCACGGTCCGGGCTGCTTCGGCGGCGGGTGCTGATTGGCCGCGCCGTGCAGTGCTAACTCGCTGAGCTTTGCCTGCGCGGGATCAGTCGGCGACCCGAGCACATCCGCATCGAGCAGCGCTGGCGTATTTGCAGTCGCTGCCACAACAACGGTGTAGGTCGAGCCGAGCGGAAGTGGCGCAGCCAGCACGACGCTACCGCCACTCGCCAACGTGACAGGACGCATGCTGTTTGGCAGTCCCCTGAACGCGACGCTGTCCGCCGGCAGCGGCAGATCCTGCGTGGTCAACGCGAGGTTACGCACCTCGATCTCGCGCGTGGCCAGGGGCTTCACCTGCAACGCCGGCGCCAACAACGTCGAGGGAAGCTCCACTGCCGTAGCGCGGGTTTTTGTGACAGGTCGCTGTGCCGGTTGCCAGTAGATGCCATCAAACACCTCGAGGCTGCCGACCCGGAGGTACCCGACGCTCGGATCGTTGACTTCGAGCACAGGCACGACCTCATCGCCGAAATCGATCGCCTTCAGATTCTGCTGCCACACGAATCCGACGTTGACCGGCTCGTGTTCGTCAAAGGCCCAGCGTTCCCAAACGAAGCGCCCGTCCGGCGCCAAGCCGGGGAAGAACGCCACCCCGACAGCGACCAGCGTGAGCGCCCCGGCAACCCCGAGAACCATGCGCGTTCGTCGCGCGCTTTGGTCAACGCGCCCAGCCCCAAGCACGATCAACGCGAGCAGACACAGCGCGGCCGCGTGCAGCCAGACTGGCTCGAGATAGAGAAACAGCGTCGAGATCGTGGCCGCACCAGCCACCGCCAAAACGGCCAACAACGGCACGCGAAACACAATCAGTGTGCTCGCACAGACCAGCAAGAGTCCAACGGTGATCAGCCGCACCATCGTCACCGCATCGGGCTCGGCCGCCGCATCGGCAGGAAAGACCACCCGCACCCAAGCCGCTGCAGCCTGACGAAGCACCTCGAAGCTCTGATCCGCATATCCGTCACGCCACGGCCAGGCGGCGCTGCGTGCGCCGATTACCAGCATCAGAACTCCGAGCACGACTCCAGCCAGCGCGCAGCCACGAAGAACGCGCGAACGAAGCGTCCGCAACCCCCAGCCGAGAACCCCGATCAGCAGGATCACGGCGATGACCTCGCGCCAATCCACGGCGGGCACAAGCAGGAGCCGCAGATAACCACCAACCGCCACCGCGCAGAGCAGATAGAGCAGCGTCGGCACACCGCAGCGTGCGATCAGGCGGCCGCTCATGCCAGCTCCGAAAGCACGGTGATCGGTGCAGCAATTGGCAGCACGTGAACAAGACCACCGATCGCGACCAGCGACGACCAATCAGCGCTGGGATCGTCGGTGACGTGCACGACCCGCACCGGTGTGTGCGCCGCCTCACCGCGGAGCAGCGCAACCAATTCTGGTGCAGCAGAGGCCGTGATGATCGTCAGGGCGCCACCACTTACGAGCCTCCGGTCCCGCGCCAAGACCGAGGCAAGCGGGAGCGTTCGGTCGGCACGAGCCTCGGCCAACGCGTCCATTGCAGCAAACCACGACGGTGCACTTCCGTCGAGCGCCAGCCGCCGACTACTCGCGTCCAACAAGACGAGTGACGCCTGCTGCCGATCGTCGACTGCGCTGCGCACGGCAGTCGCGGCGGCCCGCAGCAATTGATCGAGGCAGGCCTCCCCCTCCACACCAGTGGCGGCGTCGAGATCGACGATGATCGTCCGTTCGACGCGACTGGCATCTTCCAACTCGCGAACCATCAGCCGTCCCGTCCGTGCCGACGATTTCCAGTCCACGCGACGCAGCGACTCGCCGTCCTGATGCTCCCGAATGCCATGCAGGTCGTAGCCAAACTGGCGGGCGGGCCGCGGCCGAAGAGCACGATCACCATCGCCGCCCGAGCCTCCAACACGCTCCGTTCGCTCGGCCCAGCGCGGCCAGACGACGACGTCGAAACTCCCCGTGACCGTGCGTGGTGACTCGGTAAACCCAAAGACATCGCCCGCCTCGAGTTCTGCCGACCGAATGGCGAAGACACCGCGGGGCAGTGCCGGCGACAAGAATGATCCAGACACACCCAACTTCGCGTGGCGGACCAAAGGCACCGTCACCCGATGCTGTCCGACACTCAACTGCGCCTCGCCGTGACGGGGCGTCTTGCCCTCGAGTCCGACGGCGACATCGAAGCCAACGCCTTCAATCGGGCGCTGCGGCGTGACGCTGACGGACAGCTGCAGGCTCTCATCGCGATGCCGTCGCGACAACACGAGCATCACCAATGGACCCACAATCAGCGCCAGTGCCAGCGGCACCAAGACACCAGCACCGAAGCCCCAGGCGACGCCATAGGCACCGAGCCCCGCAGCGAGCCCGACCCATCCGCGCCGCGTCAACATGGCTACATCGGCGCCGGAGTTCGGGCCACGAGCTCGCCAACGATTCCGGCAGCATCGGCATCACCCGTCCGCACTGCGCTCGCTAGCAATACCCGGTGGGCGAGCACCGGCACGGCAACCGCCTTGACGTCATCGGGTGTCACAAACAGGCGCCCATCGAGCAACGCTCGTGCCCGCGCCACCCGCATCAACACAACACCCGCACGTGGACTGGCGCCAAGCATCAATCGTTCATCCTCGCGCGTGCGTTGGAGGATGGAGACGGCATATTCGTTGACGACCGGCTCGACATGCAGCGCCCGCGCAACGGCGATGCCCTCCTGGAGTTCGGCGAGCGAGGCGACTGGTTCGAGGAGCGAAACCGGATCGCCTGCAGCCTGCTCAGTCAAGAGTCGCACCTCGTCGGACCGCTCGGGGTAGCCCATCCGTAGCAGCATCGCAAACCGATCCAGCTGGGCCTCTGGCAGGGGGAACGTCCCCTCGAACTCGATCGGATTCTGCGTGGCGATGACCATAAACGGCAGCGGCAGGATGTGTGTCTCGGCATCGACCGTGACTTGCCGCTCCTGCATCGCCTCCAGTAGTGCGGCCTGCGTCTTTGGCGAGGCTCGGTTTGTCTCGTCAACAAGGACCAGATTCGCAAAGATCGGGCCGGGACGGAAGCGAAAAAGATTCTCACTCTGGTCGAAGATCTGGACACCCGTAATATCGCCGGGCAGAAGGTCAGGCGTACATTGGATTCGCGAGAATTCCATCCCCACCGTGCGAGCCAACGCTCGTGCCAGCGTTGTCTTGCCAACGCCAGGGACGTCCTCGATGAGCACGTGTCCCTCGGCGATCAACGCCATCAGCAAATGCTCGATCAGCCCATCGGGCGTACGTACCGCACCAGCAATCGCCTGTTGGATGCGACGCAAGGCAGCGACTGCGCGAGTGGCTTGAGCGTCAGATTCGGTCGCTCCCATCCGCGCATCCTAGTCCCGATCTAATGATCGTGACTACCTGCGCCTCTCTTGCTCCGAACCGACAACGCGCAACAACTAGACAGTGATGGTCCAGTCGCTCGCGACGATGCACGGTGTCCCAGTTGTCGGCGGTGGGAACTCCTGCTCCGACGTGGCCGTGTCGCCGAACAACGTGCCGTACGAACTTGTGCTCGTGTTCATGATGTCGAGGCCGTTGGTCAGAACGATGACCACGGAATAGTCCTCACCCGTACCCGACCACAACATGACCTGAACCTGCGTCTCATCGCTATCCGATGTGGTGACCATGCACTGGATATCTGCAGGCACGTCGGGTGCAGCATTGCCCGTTAGGCTCAGAAAGCCCGGCGCAAAACCGTTCGTTGGATCGTTGATCAAATCGACGGCAAACTGCTCGTATTCCGTCAGCG
>CANKHS010000106.1 GCA_947481755.1 Actinomycetota bacterium
GAAGAACTCGGCACGGGTACGCGGGTCGTGCCGCAGCATGCCGCGCACCGACGACGTCGTCGTGCGGCTGCCCGGGGCTCGGACGCCACGCACCGTCATGCAGAGATGCTCCGCCTCGAGCACGACACCAACACCACGCGGTTCGAGATGTTGCTCAAGCCAGTTGGCAACCTGTGCCGTCATCCGCTCTTGCACCTGCAGGTCACGCGAGTACATGTCGACAACTCGCGCGAGCTTCGACAGCCCAACGATGCGCGGTCCAGGGATGTACCCCACGTGCGCGACGCCCGTAAAGGGAAGAAGGTGATGTTCACAGAGCGCATGAAACGGGATGTCACGAACGACGACCAATTCGTCGTACTCACCATCGTTCGGAAACGTCGTCGACTCGAACGGCTTGACCGTGAGTAGCTCTTCGTACATCCGCGAGACGCGGCGTGGCGTGTCATGCAGGGATTCGTCAGTCAGGTCGTAACCCAGCGCGCGCAGCATGTCACCCGCAGCAGCCTCGACCTTCGCGAGGTCAATCGGCCCGCGGGCGCGAATGGGATTCGGTGTGCTCACGGGCGGAGTCTATCCGCCGTACGGATTTAGGCGAGCAACAGTCGCTTGTTGAGTGGCTACCCGCCACAACACAGCGAGCGTGGTTTGCGCTCAATAACCTCTCTCTTTCAGTTTGACGCCTCGCATTTTCCTCGTTGTCGGCATCAAAATCACCTACCCCCTGTTGTATTGTTGGCGTGTGAGGCAACGTACCGGCTATCCGCATTGGCGGAGAATTTTTATCGCTGGGGCTGTCGTTATCGGACTCCTCACTGTCGGTGGCTGGTTCGCGTATCAACATCTCCAGCCCAGCGAGATCGTCGGCAACACCACCGAGGAATTCATCGCAGCGTCGACAACAACCGCTGCCACTACGACCGCCGCGCCTGTTGCCATGCCGTGGCCGATGTACGGATTTGATCCCGGGCGCAGCCATTGGAACCCCTATCTCCATCACCGGCCTCCGTATACGCAAGAGTGGGTCTTTCATGCGCTGAGCCTCGTCGAATTTCCTCCGGTCGTTGCCGATGGCCGCCTGTTCGTTGCAAATCTCCACGGGCACTTCTTTGCGATCGAGGCTGCGACGGGCAAGCGTCTTTGGCACAAGCCGACTGGCCATTGTTCTGCGGCGTCGCCTGCTGTGGTCGATGGCATCGTCTACGCCGCGTTTCAGCAGAACTACCCCTGCCCGAAGGAAGAGCTCAACGGCAAGGGGTTTGTTGTCGCATGGGATGCCGCAACGGGTCAACAGCTTTGGTCGGTCGAAACGCCATCGATTGAAACCTCTCCCCTCGTTGTTGATGGGTCGGTCTACGTTGCCGATTGGGCTGGTGTAGTTTTCGCATTCGATGCGAAAACTGGTGCTCTCCAGTGGAAAACGACAACGGACTCCCAAATCACGTCATCGCCCACCTACGCTAATGCCATTCAGACGGGGAGCACCCCGGCAGTCGTCATCGGAACAAATGCCGGCAGTTTGTACGCGTTCGATGCGAAGACTGGGGCGATTCGATGGCGCTCGCAGAGTATCGACCGTCTTGGCTCTGGCCGTGAGTATTTCTATGCAACTCCGACGGTTGCATACGGTCGCGTTTACATCGGCAATACGGATGGCTGGATGTACGCGTATGGTGCGAAAACCGGCAAGCTGATGTGGGCGAAGGCAGCCGGAACGTACGTTTACACTGCCGCCGTCGCGGCCGACAATGTCATCTACATCGGCACCTACGACGGCTTCATCATCGCCTTTGATGCCGGCACAGGTAAAGAGCTCTGGCGAGCCTCTGCCCCAGGTGTGGTGCACGGCGCACCGACACTGATGGATGGACTCTTGTACTTCTCAACCTGCGGGGGTTGTGGCCAGCGTGGTATTCGATACGGAAAACCGGGCAAATCTGGCACGTACGCGCTAGATATCGCGACGCACAAGATTGTTTGGTCATTCCCCGACGGCCAGTATTCGCCGATTGTTGCTGATAACGAGCGCGTCTACCTCGCTGGCAAGGGCCTGATCTACGGCCTTCGCTCCGCGCCGTAACCCGTCGAGAGCTGGCGGTGTACTACCAGCTTGGGCGAGCCTGTCGGAGCGCCCACGAAATGCTGCCAGACGTTGTGGAATATCTGTCGCACCGTAAAGTTGCGCGTTAGCGAACCGACGAACCCCATCGTCCCCGACGCAAAGACCTGACCCCCACCAGCGTTTGTGTAGAGCACCATTTGTGCTGGCTGTGGCGGGTCGAATTTGTTGGTCCACTTGATCGTCCCAATCACCGTCAGGTTTGCCGGCACAGGCCCGACCAAACCATCAATCTCTCCTCCGGTCCACGTGATCGGTGACCCCGGTTTCGTCGCTGTGCCTGCAAATACCCATGGCGTGCGCTTGAAGGCCGCGGCCGTCGCGATCAGTGGGCCCGGTGCACCACCTAGCCAACAACACCCGGTGTAGCGAACGCCGGTGATCAGCGAGGCGTTCTGAGTTGGCGTGTCGTAGGGACGGGCAATTAACCGCACGTACTTGCCCTCAATCTTGGTCAGCGCATAAAAGCCATTTGCGGATCCGTAGATGAAGTTGCCACCGTGGAGCTCGTACGACCGGGCTCGTTTAAAGATCGCCGTCGTGTAGTACTCCGTATGCCCCGGAAACATGACTGCGGCATAGCGACCGATCGTGCTCTGTGGGAGTCGACCAAATTCGACGTCAGTGATGACGTCGATCGGAAACGATCTCTGCCCCCCGTACTTGGCGTAGGCGGTCATGAACGACTTGGTATGGGCATAGTCTTGCTCGCGTCCCGCTGTTCCTGGGGCGATGAGGCCGGGTACCTCATATGGCCCAACGAGGGTCGTCAGCTTCGACGTGGGTGTCTGGTAGTGCGAGTCCGATTGGCCATCGCGGTCTGCGTCCAGCTGGTTGTAGACGCGCCAGGTGAGGTACGGCATGACCACGAGTGTGGTCCGTGCTGCTGGCTTCGCCAGCGAGCCCTCATGGACGAGGAGTGGCAGCGCACGCCAGCCGCCAGCACTCCCGGTCGAGACGATCAGGCGGTAGAGGCCAGGCGTCAGCGTGCTCGGCAGGGTGTAGACGCGCGAGCCCGGCGTGAGGCGGACGACACCACGCGCCTCCCTCGGCGACACCGCGTTATCGGGCGCAAGACCAACGGTTACGGTCTTGGTGTCGGCCACGATGTTGAGTGGCACGTTCTGCCCCGGCGCGAAACTGCCAGTCGATCGAATCCAAGCCGACACGATCCGTAGGTGGGCAACAACCGATGCCGCGCTGCACTCGCCGCCCACGTCACACACCTTCAATCGGTAGGCGCCATCGGAATAGGCGTGGCGTCCGGCCATCCCCGTCCACGTCACGCGTGCGACGCCAGACTTCGGCACCACGACTGTCGCCCCACGATCAAGCACTTTCGAGTTCCCCGAAAGACCAAAGACCGTGACGACCAGCTGGACTCGGCTGCCGGCTCGTGCGCGAACACGAACCCACGCCACATCATTCGCCCGATCACGGTCCGGCGAGAACGTGATCGCCCACTTCCCGCGCGTGTGACCATCACCCGGATCCACGGACGGTCCGGCACCGACGACACTCATCGCACTGGCCGTGGCAACGACGACGAGAAGGCTCGCAAACACCGCCATCGTGATCGCTCCACGCAGGCAGACACTTGCGCCTCGTATCTCAGCAAAGCCCATACGAAGACTGTATCTGTCACGTGATCGCCTCCTACGCAATCGTGATCGGCAACACCACGCCCATCCGCACGAGACGAGCCTCGAAACAGGCGAACGCGTTAGACCGAGCGAACATCGACAAGGTGCCGCAGAGTCACCACGTCCTTGAGATTACGCGTGTACAGCGGTAGGTCATGTGCCATTGCAGTCGCGGCAATGAGTAGATCGAAGGACCTAGCCCACGGATTGCGGCCATCAACGTAAAGCGCTGTCGCCGCTATCACATAGGCCTCGGCGACTTTGGAGTCGACGGGCAGCTCCTCAAACGTGGATCGCACACGCTGTAGCCTCAACGTACGCTGCGCTCGAAAGACTGGATCGACAGCCTTAACGATGCCAAAGCCGAGCTCGGCCACCGTGATCGTCGAGATCGCGAATTCTGCAGCTTCTGGCCATTCGACGCCCGTAGGGTCGATCACGACTGAGGTGTCGACGAGCACTCTCACGGGCGGGGTTCATACGGATCGTGGAGCTCGTGGTCGATCCCTTCAGAGACATCTTCGAAAAAGGTCGTGTCACGCGGACCGCCGATGTCGAATAGGCGCATGAACTCCGCGGCCGGCACAAACCGGCGACGTCCAACAATGCCCGAGAGCCGGGCCACGGGACGCCCATCGACGGTGATCTCGAAGTCTTCGCCGGCCTCAGCACGACGAAGAACGTCGGAGACGTTATTGCGCAGTTCGCGTTGGGGGATCGTGGCCATGCGACCACCGTAGCAGATCTGCTACGCAGTGATACGTACCGAAATCGCGCGCTTTTCACGCAGAATCCGCTGCTTCCTGCCACAATCGCCGTAGCGCTCGCGCCGTCCCTACGCGCGTTCGACGAGAGGATTCCCATGTCGAGTGATGTTGAGTCGAAATTCCATTTCTCGCGAGAGATGGTGAGCGGCGAGATCTACCGCAAGTACGAGAAGGCGATGCGGAAGCACTGGAAGGTCGAAGACCTCGACTTTACGCAGGACGCGCTCGACTGGCAGCGCATCACGCCCGAGCAGCAGAAGGGCCTACTTGGCATCACGATCCGCTTTCTCGCGGGTGAGCAGGCCGTCACGGACGAGCTCGTGCCGATGCTGGCCGCCTCGCACGCGTTGCGCCGTTTCGATTGGACGATGTTCCTCGCGACGTTCCTGCTGGAGGAGGCCAAGCACGCCGAGTTCTTTATGCGCTGGCATGAGGCTGTCGTCGGGGTGGTCGACCCGAGCGAGGTTGCACCGCATTTCTTGACGCGCGGCAAGACAGTCGACCC
>CANKHS010000107.1 GCA_947481755.1 Actinomycetota bacterium
CGTGCATGATCGGATCCACATTCGTGTTGATGCTGGTGGTGTCGCAGGTCATCTTAATCGTGAAAACATGCTCGCCAGCTGTCGCAGCAACCTGGAATTGCCGTCGATAGACGATGGAGACAAGACCGTTTGGGTAGTTCACGGAATCGAGTGGAGTGGCATTGGCGTCCTGCTTGAACGTCAGCGTGGACGCGCTACCAGGGCAGAAGTAGTTACCTCCTACGCCAAATCCCGAAGCATAAATAACGAATCGTAGGTTGAGAAAACCCGAAGCCGGAACCGTGACGGCTTGCGAGAGAATCGTTCCATCTTCAAAGATTCCCGCGGGATCGTAATGCAGCATAAAACCACTGTTTGCCGTTCCGGTCCCGCCGGCATCACCGGTGGCGCCTTTAGCGCCACGGACAGACGACGCAAATTCCTGAGGCCCCAACGCACCGTCCTTGACCTTGCTCGAGACGACAGCGTTCCGCTGGACTTGGGCGGTGCCAACACTATTTGGGGCAAGCTTTGTCGCGGCATAGCCCGTACCTGACAGTGCGGCAAAGAGTGCAACGCAAGCAACCACAAACGCAGGAGATGGACGGCGCATCAAATCGTTATCCCTGACCCACCGGCGCGACCAGAGTTTGATCGACGAAGATGCCTGCGACCGATGTCCCAGGAGACGTGGCTCCCACGGACAGGCTTCCCGTCGAACAGACAACCCGAAGCGTCAGGGTGTGTGTGCCAGCCGTCACCGCATTCTGTGTGAGCAGCGTCTCGCCGAAAAAGAATTCCGTCGAAGCATGCGTCGGTCCCGTCGCAATGGCCACGCCATCGAGACGAAGCTGGGCTGTATACGGCGTGCTGGCCGTGGCGCAGATTGCTGCCGTGCCAACGCCGGGTCCATTAAACCCGATCGCTGCAGACAAGTTGAGTGCTCCTGCAATAGGAACATTGACCGTGAAGGTGTCGATTACGCCGGAGGTCTCGACCACCGTTGTGTCTGGTGTCCGAACAAACCCGCGGGTGGTTGTGCCCGTTGGGCCGGTGTCGCCCTTTGCTCCCGCCAGACCAGCCTTGGCAGCAGGCGAGAGGTCGACAAGCTTCAAGGCCTTGTCTTTGACTTTGCTCCCGGTGACGGCGTTCGCTTTGAGTTGAGCGGTGCCGACACTATTGCGCGGCAATTTGGTGACTGCATAGCTGGTTCCGCCGAGCGCAATAAACAGCGCGACAGAAGCGACAATCAGAGCTGGCGATGGACGACGCACGTCAAGATCCTCCTCGGGTCACGTGACTATACACATGTACTGCCTTGACGATCGAGCGCCGACGCCGCGCGTGGACGTGGAACGGACTAGCGCTTTCGCGCGAGGACCAGATTCTGCACGCTACTGACAGCGGCGGTGCCTGAGGCGTTGAAGCTCGTCAGGACGCGGAAGGATGTCTTGCCCCGCTTGACGACATTGCGTGTCGCCAACCCAGCGACGCAGGTGATTGGATACTTGCCAGCGCGAGCGATCGTCTTCTTGCGGGTGCAGACCGCAACGCGCTTGCCCTTGATCATCCGCGAGATGACCTGGTTGATCGTGCCGGCCGCGTTGACGGTCACGATCGTGCGGAACGCGATTGTTGTCTTCGAGTACGCGACCGTTGGCTTGGCGGCGACGACAACGGCCTTTACGGCCGGCACCGCGTAGGCGTAGCCGTTGGCGAGTGTGCTCGTGCCGTTTGGAGTCGTGACCTTGACAGCAACCTTGCCAGCGATGTGGAGTGGGGTGGTGACGGTCAGGCTCGTCGGCGTGGTCGCGGTGATCGTGCCGGCCGTGCCGCCGAAGGTCGCCTGCGTCGCGCCGTCGAGGTTGGTGCCCGTGATGACGACGCTCGTGCCACCAGCCGTCGTGCCCGTCGCGGGCGTTACGGCAACTACCGTTGGGGGTTGCGCGCGGGAGAAGACAGCGACGTTCGGGTTCGAGATGAATGCAGACCCGGTGTAAACGTTGCGGCCATCGGGGCTCACCACGACGGGGTTGACGGCGTACAGCAGGTTCGTCGTCGTCGTGCACGGCGCCATCGCGGCATCAGAGAAGCAGCCGGCTGCGCCCGACTTGAGCGTCAGTGCGCCGGTGGTCGTGCTGCGGTCGAACGCGAGCAGCATGTTCCAGTTGAACGACGCGATGTAGGCGTTGAGGCCGTCAGGGCTAATCACGACATTCTTCGAGTCGAAGTTCCCTGCGGGCTGCGCAGCGGGATTGATGACGGTGCAGTCATTGAGCGTGGCACTGGCCAGGCAGCCGTTGGCGCCCGTCAGCTTCGTCAATGTGCCCGTTGTCGCATTGCGCGAGAAGATGATGACCGTGTCGATCTCTTCAGCTGACCCGCCGGCGTCGACGTAGACGTTGGCACCATCGGGGCTGATGCTGACCGAGAGCGGATCGGGCATGTAGTCGGCGATCACGGCGCAGGTGCCGAGAGGCGCATTCGCGACGCAGCCATCCGCACCCGACTTGAGCGTCAGTGCACCCGTTGTCGTGTCGCGATCGAAAATCACGAGCGAGTTGCTGAAGCGCGCATTGAGATACGCGTTGCGGCCGTCGGGTGAGACGACCAACTTCGCGGACGCCGCCGTGAGCACGAATACCCCAGTGCTAACAACACAGCGTGCCCGGACGTCAGCAGCGCTCGCGACGCAGGTGGAGCCGGCGGTGGAAAGCGTGCCGGTGGTCGAATCGCGCGGAAAGGCTGTGACCATTCCGGCACCCGCACCACCCTGGATGTCCGCAACGGCATACACCGTCTTGCCATCGGGGCTCACGGTGACGGCGCCGACAAGGAAGAGGCCGTCGAGCCACGTGGTGCAGGGAGACCGGTTCTCGTTCGAAAGGCAGCCGTCGGCACCGGACTTCTGCGTGAGCGCGCCCGTCGTCGTGTCTCGGTCGAAGCTGACGAGCGTGTTGCTCGAGCTCGCCACGGCGTAGACGTTCTTGCCGTCGGGGCTGATGGCGAGCGCCTTTGGCGCGTCGAGGAGACCGGCGATCACGGTGCACGACTGTCCGCCGATTGCCGCGTTCGCGAAGCAGCCGGCCGCACCCGTTTTGAGCGTGAGCGCGCCGGTCGTCGTATTGCGGTCGAAAACAACGAGGGAATGGCTTGACGCGGCGATTGCGTAGGCGTTCTTGCCGTCCGGGCTGATCTTGACGTCATTGACGAGGTTGAGGACGCCCGTGTCCACCGTGCACGACTGGCCGGTAACCGCCGCATTGGACTGACACGAAGAGAACGTCAGGTCGCCCGTCGCAGCCGAGGCGACCGGGACGCTGAACGCGAGCGCCACGAGGGCGGTAATGAGGGACAGGAGAGGGAGTCGCATGGTGTGAAACAGGTGATGCGCTTGCCTGACAATACCGAATGTTTCGCGAATGGCCGAATGCGTCTCGCCGTTTTGTGAGCGAGCCGCCTCGGCGGATCCTCAGCGTTATGGAAGGAGAACACCGACTGGGGGAGTAGACCCAATGGTGGCCACACGCTCGCGATCGACTAAACTTGCCCCGAAGAAAACCCGTGCGACTGCTGCGAAGGCTGCGCCGAAACGCAAGGCTGCTCCGCGCAAGTCCGCGCCGCGTAAGCCGAGCGCGCAGCCAAGCCCGCTGCCGCGCCTTGTTGCCGGCATCGGCTGCACGCTGCTCGGTGTCTTTTTGGCGATGCTCTTGTGGGTTGGGATCGACGGCTCGTTTGCCGGTGCGCGCCTGAAGGACGGCTCGCACATGGCCTTCGGCGCGTTTGCGATCTTCCTGCCGATCATCCTCGTGGGCTGTGGCTATCTGATCTTGCAGAAGAACGTCAGCAAGCCGATGCGCCGTCGCATCGCCGGCGTGCCGCTGATCTTGCTCGCACTCTTGCTTGCTCTCTCAAACGACGAGACCAGCGGCAAGCCAGCTGAGCAGGCTGGTGGTTTCCTCGGTGGCAACCTGCACCAGCTGCTTGGCTCTGCCGCGGGCGATGCCGGTGTCTTGCTGCTGATCGTTGCGCTCGCTGTGATGGGTGTGATTCTGCTGGCAGGCCAGAAGTTGAGCGTGCTCTGGCACGCGTTTGCCGATACGTGCGTGGAGCTCTACACCGCCACGGTTGATCGGATCGACGACGCCTCGGCCCGCCGTGCACTCCAGAAGGAAGAGGACGAGCGAGAGGCCTTGATCGATCACCGCGAAGCCGCACGTACGCGTCGCGACCATGTGCAGCCCGTTGCTGCCGAGGCTGCTGCCGTTGTTTATCCCGACCCGATCCACGACGTCTGGGGCGACGAGTCCGCCAATGCCGAACCCGTCACACTCGCACCCGAGCCAACGCAGGAACCGACAGCCGAGCCGTCCTGGCAGGACGAGGCTGTCGCCGAGACGCCCGAATCCGTGCTCAATCCCGAGGAGAGCGGCGAAGAGACGATCGATCTCGGTGCCATCAGCGCGCCGCGTGTTCGGCACACCGATTACAAGCTGCCCGACGCTGCAGTGCTCAAGCAGTCGCAGGAGGCGCAGGTTGAACAGGGTGCCCTCGATCGCATGGGCGTCACGCTCGTTGAAGCGCTCCGCAGCTTCGGTGTCGAGTCGCGCATCATCGGCACCGTCTCTGGCCCGCGCGTCACGCGCTACGAGATCCAGCTCGCACCCGGCACGAAGGTTGGTCGCGTCTCGGCCCTCAAGGACGATCTCGCCTACGCCCTCGCAACCACCGATATCCGCATTCTTGCGCCGATTCCCGGCAAGCAGGCCGTCGGTGTTGAGGTGCCAAACACGACTCCAAACCTGGTCACGCTCGGCGATATCCAGGGCAAGTTCCCGGCCGGGTGCAGCCCGCTGACGGTCTGGCTCGGCAAGGACATCTCCGGCAACCACGTCCACGCCGACCTCTCCAAGATGCCGCACATCCTGATCGCGGGTACGACGGGCTCGGGCAAGTCGGGCTCGCTCAACGCGATGCTCGTCTCGATCCTGCTCAACGCCACGCCGGACGAAGTCAAGATGATCCTGATCGA
>CANKHS010000108.1 GCA_947481755.1 Actinomycetota bacterium
CTGCTCCCCGGCGCGCTCGAACTGCGCCTCGCTGCGGGTGCGTTACTGGCCGCCAACCCACTGATGATCCGCAGCACCTGGTTTGGCATTCTCGATGCGCCTGTGGTGTTGGCGCTCGTGCTCGCGTTCGCACTGTCGCTGCGTGGCCGCTGGGGTTGGGCAGGAGCGCTCGTTGCGCTGGCACTCGTGCAAAAGCAATACGCCTTCGTGGCGATCCCTTTCCTCGGCGTCGCCGCCTGGCAGGCCGGTGGTGGCGAGGCAGTCAAGCGCGCGGGCGCCTGGCTCGTTGGCGTAACCGCGGTCTTTACCGTGCCGTTTCTGTTGTGGGGACCAAGCGCCTTTATCAACGACACAATCGTGTTTGGCACGAGCGCCTACCGCATCGTCGGCTACGGACTGAGTGGCATCCTCGTCGACCTGCACGTCGTCGTCCGTGACGGGTCGTATCCCTTCGTCCTGATCGCGCTCGTCACCTGGCTGCCGCTGACTCTGCTGCTCCTACGTCGCCAACTGCGCGACCCAGCACCCTGGCGCGCGGCGCTGGGCTTCGCCCTCTCGTTCCTCGTGCTCGCCTGGGTCGCTCGCTATTTCCAGACCTCAGGCTTTGTCTATCCGCTCGTCGGCCTGATCCTCGCCGCCGCCATCGCCTTGGCACCAAGCCTCTCCTCCAATGATCGCGAGGCACTGTGAACACACGCCTGTTGCTCGCACGCCACGGCCACGCCACGAGCGGTCCCGACCATCGTTGGACGGCTGAGGACCCACTGACCGAGACCGGGCAGGCGCAGGCCCGCGAACTCGGTGCAGCCCTGGCGGCGCGTAGCGATCGCCCGGATCGCATCGTTGCGAGCCCCGCCGTGCGCGCCCAACAGACGGCGCAGGCCTGTGCCGAGGCACTTGGGCTCGAGATCACCACCGAGCCACGGCTCATGGAGTTCGGTAGCGGTGCACTGAGCCCCTTTACGCTCGCCGAGATGATCGAAGAGGCTCCGTACGACGACATCTGGCATCCCGAGGATTCGGCCTGGGACGGTGAGACGATCGGGGCGTTTTGGCAGCGGACGGGCGAGGCCGCCGAGGCGATCTGGCAGGCCGGTGGCCAACCACTCGTCGTCTCGCACGCCGGCACGATCCAGGGCCTGCTGCGCTGGACGATGGCGATTCCGCCCGACGCCCCGGATTCGTTTGCGCTCTTCGTCCGCAATGCAAGCCTCAGCGAGGTCGTGGTGCGCATCGACCGCCACGGTCGGCGCCGTGCCGAACTGCACCACCTTGGCGCGACGGACTACCTGACGACTGTCACGGAAATCTAGACCGCCGCTGACATTCTGATAGCGTCGGCACTGCAATGACGAAGCCTGGTGACAGTCCAATCGACGACAGCCTCGGTGCGGTCTTCGCACCGGTGCGCACAACCAACGCCTTCGAGCAGACGGTTGAGCGCCTCGGCCGTGCGATTCGGATGGGCCTGCTCGCACCCGGTGAGCAGTTGCCGAGCGAGCGCGACCTCGCCCAACACCTCGCGTTGTCGCGCTCAACGGTGCGCGAGGCGCTGCGCGTGTTACAAGAGGCCGGCTATCTCGAGTCGCGTCGCGGACGCGGCGGCGGCACCTTTGTCAGCCTCGAGTTGCCTTCCGATGCCGCCCGCCCGCCCGAGGATGGTGTGCGCGACCTGCGTGGTGCCGAGCTGGCCTCGCTGCTGCGCTATCGCCGCGTGCTCGAACTCGGTGCTGCCGAGTTGGCAGCCGAAAACGCCACGCCTGCCGACTGCGAGTTTCTGGCCTCGTTGGTGACCGAGATGATGGGTTACCACCTCTCGGACTATGGCTCGTATCGCGCGATCGACTCGCGCTTCCATATCGCCATCGCCAATATCTCAGGCTCACCCGACCTCGCCGCGGCGATCACCGAATCACAATCCGCCCTCTCGGACGTGCTCAACAGCGTGCCGCGCTCGGAGGAGTCGATGGTCAACTCGCAGGAGCAGCATCGCCGTATCCTCGCCGCGCTCGAAGCCCACGACCGCGATGCCGCGCGCGTCGCCATGCGCGAGCACGTCGAAGGCATCGAGCACCTGCTGTCGGTCCTGATGCCACAACACACGGCCTAGTTCGCAGACGCGCCAACGCCCGTCCAGCGCGGACTCGGACCCTGATTCCCTGTAGGCTTGCCGGTAATGGACGTCAAGGGACTCGTACTCTCGGGCGGCGCGGGCACGCGACTGCGCCCCATCACGCATACGCGCGCCAAACAGTTGGTGCCTGTCGCGGGCAAGCCTGTCCTGTTCTACGGGCTTGAGGCGATGGCCGAGGCGGGCATCCGCGAGGTCGGCATCATCATTGGTGACACCGGTGATGAGATCCGTGCAGCCGTCGGCGATGGCTCGCAGTTTGGCCTCGAAGTCACCTTCATCCCCCAAGACGCGCCACGTGGCCTCGCTCACGCCGTGCTGACGGCCGAGGAGTTTATCGGCGACAGCGCCTTCTGCATGTATCTCGGTGACAACCTCCTGCGCGACGGTGTCGCGAGTTTCGTCGACAAGTTCCGCGAGGGATCGGCCGACGCGATGATCCTGCTTCAGCACGTGCCAAACCCGTCCGAGTACGGCGTCGCCGAGCTCGAGGACGGCAAGGTCAAGCGCCTCGTCGAGAAGCCGAAGGAGCCGAAGAGCGATCTCGCGCTCGTCGGCGTCTACCTCTTCACCACACCAATCTTTGCTGCCGCCAAGGCACTCGAGCCCTCGTGGCGCGGCGAGTACGAAATCACCGACGCCATCCAAGGCATGGTCGATGGTGGTCTGAGCGTCGAGCCGCACGTCGTGACCGGCTGGTGGAAGGACACAGGGCAGCTCGTCGACATGCTCGAGGCTAATCGTCTCGTCCTCGATGCGATCGACACGGATATTCAGGGCGAGGTGATCGACAGCAAGATCGAGGGCCGCGTGATCATTCAGGCCGGAGCAACCGTGGAGCGCTGCCACATCCGCGGTCCCGTCGTGATCTGCTCTGGCGCCACCGTCCGCGACGCGTACGTCGGCCCGTACAGCGCGATCTCGGAGGACGCTCACGTCGAGCGCGCCGAAATCGAGCACGCGATCCTGCTTGAGCGCTCCAGCATTATCGGCATCGAGACCCGCATCGAGGACTCGCTGATCGGTGCCGACTGCGTGATCACACGCTCCGACGCCATCCGCTCGGCCAACCGCCTGCTCGTCGGCGATGGCTCGCGCATCGAGATCCTGTGAGCCCGACGCCTCAGACGACGCCAATCGACGGTGCGCTCGTTGTGCCGTTGACGCGCCACGAGGACTCGCGCGGCTGGTTTCTTGAGGCTCGCAAGGAGTCGTGGTTTCGCGAGCTCGGCGGCAAGCCCAGCATGCAGACGAACATCGTCTACTCCAAGCAGGGCGTCATTCGCGGCCTGCACTATCACGAGCTCGGCCAGGACGACCTCTTCTTCTGCGCCCAGGGCATGGTCCGCGTCGTCTTGTTCGATCGACGCGAGGGCTCGCCCACCGAGGGTGTTGCCTGGAGCATCGACATCGGTGAAGACAATCCCGCTGCGGTCTACGTGCCCGGCCGGACTGCACACGGCTACGAGTCGCTGACCGATTGCCTGTTCTGTTACCACGTCACGCACGAGTACAACCCGGCTGACGAGAACACGTTTCCGTGGAACGACGAGCGCGTCAAGCACCTCTGGACGACGGACACGCCGATCCTCTCCGCCCGGGACGTGCTGGACGGATGACCGTGCTGGTGACCGGCGCGGGTGGCCAGCTGGGCCGAGCCGCGCTACGCGAACTCGGTGCTGATGGCATCGGCCTGCGCCATGCCGACCTGGATGTGACCGACGCCGCCGCCGTGCTGGCCGCCGCCGAACACCACCGACCAACGCTGATCCTGCACGCAGCGGCCTGGACCGATGTCGATGGCGCCGAGACCGATCGTGATGGTGCCTATCGCGCCAACGTGCTCGCCAATCGTCATGTCGCCGAGGCCGCCAAGGCCGTCGGAGCACGGCTCGTGACGGTCTCGACCGATTTTGTCTTCGACGGCCACAAGCGTGAGCCCTACGTCGAGTCGGATGCGACTGGTCCGATCTCGTACTACGGCGAAACCAAGTTGCTAGGCGAGCAGGCTGCGCTCGAGGCCTACCCCGAGGGCACCTGGGTCGTGCGTACCGCGTGGGTCTACGACGAGCTGGGTACCAACTTTCCGCGGCTGATCATGCGCCTCTCGGAGACCCGCGACGTCTTGCGTGTCGTCGAGGACCAAGTCGGGAGCCCCACCTACGCCGGCCACCTCGCGCCCCTGCTGCTGGACCTCCCCAACGTCGTCCCTGCCGGCATCCATCACATCGCGGGTAGCGGTGCTGCCACGCGACGCGAGTGGGCCCAGGCCGTGCTGGCTGCCGCCGGCCGGACGACCGTCGTCGAGGGTGCCACGAGCGACGAGTTTCCGACCCCCGCAGAGCGCCCCGCCTACTCCGCACTGGACTCCGAACGATCCGACACGCCCGTCCTGCCACCGTGGCGCGCAGGCGTGGAGGTGTGTATGGCAGGCTACGTCGCATGAAGCGCGTTCTTGTCTCTGGTGGCTGCGGGTTTATTGGCTCGCACCTCGTCCGTCGGCTACTGCGCGAGCACTCCGATCTGCACGTCGTCAACATCGACCTGCTGACGTACGCGGGGCGCCCCGAGAACGTCGCCGACCTCGCCGAAAATCCGCGCTACACCTTCGTGCACGGTGATATCGCCACCGTCGAAGACGTCGCGCGTGCTGCCGAGGGCTGCGATGGCATCATCAACGTCGCTGCCGAGAGCCACGTCGACCGCTCGATCATGGGTGGCGACGAGTTTGTCACGACGAACGTCTTCGGCACCAAGCGCCTGCTCGACTATGCCCGCACGCACGAGCTGCGCTACCTGCAGGTCTCGACCGATGAGGTCTACGGCGACGTCGATCCGC
>CANKHS010000109.1 GCA_947481755.1 Actinomycetota bacterium
ACGACCTCGAGCAGTTCGGGGTCGAGACCACTCTCGGCGGCGAAGACGGTCGCGAGCTCCATGTCCTTGGTCATCAAGTCGAGTGTAAAGAGCGCTTCGAAATCGCGATTAGCGGGATGCGCATCGTCGACGCCGGCAGCGGGATAGCGGGCACGCATGACCCGCGAGTCGCCCGTCGAGCGCGAGAGGATGTCGAACAGCATCGCGTCGTCGATACCCGAGCGTCGCGCCAGCGTCAGCGACAGACAGAGCGCAGCCATGTGGGTACCGGCCAACATGTTGTTGCAGAGCTTCGCGGCCTGACCAGCACCGTGGCCTCCGACGTGGACGACGAAGGCACTCCAGGCCTGGGCGATTGGCTCGAGGATGGCGTAGGCCTCGTCCGAGCCGCCGATCATCGAACTGAGCGTGCCAGCCTCGGCACCAATCGGACCACCCGAGAGCGGGCAGTCGGCGACGATCAGGTCCGTTGGCTCGAGTTCGCGCGCGAGTTCCTCGGCGAGTGATGGTGGGCTGGTCGAGAGATCGGCCAGCACGGCACCGCGGGGTAGTGCTGCAGCGGCTTCGCGCGCCACACTCGCGACGAGCGCGGTCGAAGGAAGCGAGAGGAGACAGACCTCAACATCGGTGCAGGCCTCAGCCGCACTCGTCGCGGTCGCGGTTGCACCCAGGCTCGCCGCGTACTCCATCGCAGCAGGCACGGGATCGAAGACGCGGACGTCGTGGCCGGCGGCAACGAGGTGCCGCACCAGATGGCGGCCCATCGTGCCCACGCCGCAAAAGGCAATGCGGGTCATGCGTTGGTCGATTCGTCGTTCAGCTGAAACATGGGGCCTCTGGGGTTAGTCGGTGCCGACAGGGATAAACGGTCCAGCGCGATGGACGAGGCCTGGAAGGTCGCGTCCCATCACTCCGCCGAGCCATTCGCTGACCTTGATCAACGCATCGAGATCGACGCCGGTATCGACACCCATGCCCTCGAACATGTAGACGAGGTCCTCGGTCGCGATGTTGCCCGTTGCGCGCGGCGCGAAGGGGCAGCCACCAAGGCCGCCGATTGAGGCATCGAAGATGGTCGCGCCGGCCTCGAGGCCAACGGCCGCATTCGCGTATCCCGTGTTGCGCGTGTTGTGCAGGTGGAGACCAACCGGCGTGCCACTCGAGGCGGCGAGCGTCGCGGGGACCAGCGACGAGATCTGCGTGGGGACGGCGACGCCAACGGTGTCGGCGAGGATGATCTCGTCGGCACCCGCAGCCACAGCGAGGCGGGCGTGCTCGACGACGAGGCCCGGGTCGACCGGTCCTTCGAAGGGGCAGCCAAAGCTGACACCGAGCGTCATCGTGACGCGCTTACCCGCCGCCTTCGCTCCGGTGACGAGCTGGCCTGCGATCGTGGTTGCCTCGTCGAGCGTGACGTTCTGGTTCTTCCGGCAGAACGTGTTCGTCAACGGATAGGCGACGTGGATCTCGTCGGCATCCGCGGCAATCGCATCGTCCAGGCCGCGGCCATTGAGGACCAGCGCTGCATAGATGACGCCAGGCTTGCGTGTAATCGCGCCCATCACCTCGGCGGCACCCGCCATGCGCGGCACAGCCTTCGGGTTGACGAACGAGGTTGTCTCGATGCGGGGCAGGCCCGTCTCGGACAGTCGGTCGACGAGTTCTGCACGCACGGCAGGCTCGAGTTGGACTGGATCATTCTGGAGCCCGTCTCGCGGGCCAACGTCACAGAGCGTGATGCGCATGGAGCCTCCGACTAGTTCGAGCGCAGCATAGCCACGCTGGCGGGAAATCCACTGCTAGAGGCAGTATTCTCTCGGGCATGAGCACAACCGCCTATGAGCCCGCCAACGTGGTCCGCGATCTCAACGAGCTGCGCGAGCTGACGGGCGGCCCCGATGGAGCCCGCCGCCTCGCTTGGACCGACGACTGGGTCAAGGCACGCGACTTCTTGCGCGCCAAGCTCGACGAGATCCCTGGCGTGACCTACGAGATGGACGAGTGCGGGAACATCTGGGCAACGCTGCCGGGGGCGCGAGCCGAGGCAGTGGTTGTCGGGAGCCACGTCGACGCTGTACCGCGTGGCGGTTGGCTCGACGGCGTGCTGGGCGTGATGGCCGGCCTCGAGGTGCTGCGCGCTGCCGCGGCCGGTGGCACGCCGCCCTGCACCGTCAAGCTCGTTGACTGGGCGGACGAAGAGGGTGCGCGTTTCGGCCGCAGCCTGCTCGGCTCGTCGGCGTTTGCCGGCACACTCGAGATCGACGACGTCAAGGAGTTCACCGACAAAGACGGCATCCGCCTCGACGATGCACTCAAAGCAATGGGCGTCGATCTTGCCCAGTCGCATCTCGCCAAGCGCCGGATCGAGGACGTCGAGGCGTACCTCGAGCTCCACATTGAGCAAGGTCCGGTACTCGAGAGCGAAGGGCTCGCAGTCGGTGCGGTGCTTGGCACCGTTGGTGTCGAGCGCTATACCGTCACCTTCCGCGGCCAGGCTGCACACGCCGGCTCGACCCCGATGCTGCAGCGCAAGGACACCTTCTCGGCTGCTGCGCGCTTCGCCCTGCTGTTGCGCGACGTCGCGATCGCCCATGAGGGCGTCTCGACGATTGGCAATGCGACCTGCACGCCGGGCGTGGTGACGGCCGTACCGGGAGTCACCGAGATCCTCGTCGACCAGCGACACATCGATGCAGATGTCCTCGCCGCAATGAATGCCGACGCGCGCGCCGCCTCCGAGCAGGCCGCCGCCGAGTTCGGCTGCACGGTCGGCTGGGAGCAACTCTGGCGGATCCCACCGATCCCGTTCGACGCCGCGCTGATCGAGGACGCACGCGCCGCGGTGCGGGAAGTCACCGGCACTGACCGCGCCTTGCCGTCGGGTCCACTGCACGACGCGGCCGAGATGGCGCGGATGGTGCCGACGGTGATGCTGTTCGCCTCGTCGATCAACGGTCTCTCGCACTGTCCCGAGGAGGACACACCGGAGGAGCACCTGCTGCTCGCCGCGCAGGCGTTTGGGATCGCGGTGGGGCGAGCGATCGATCGCGTCGGAGCGGCCTAGGCTCGACCAGGGGCCGCTCGTTCTCCTGGGAGGACATGACAAGTGCGCACTTGTCATGTCCTCGCGCCTTGATCGCTCCGGACGTGCTACCCCCGCACTTCCCATGTCCGCCCCGATGGGGCCGACATGGAGAAGTGCGGGGCTTTCACGTCCGTCGCTATGGCAGTGAGGTTATTCCCCAGTGAACTGGGGAATAACCTCACTGCCATACACGTCGATCGTGCGTTCGCGATCGCCAGCCATCAAGTAGATGTTGAAATGCTTGACGCCGATTGCCTCGAGTTCCTTGAGCTTGGCGACGTGCTGCTCGACGGTGCCGAGGATGCTGAAGCGATCGGCAGTTTCGTCGTCGACGAACTCGCCGTGTGCCGCGCCCTCGCGGGAGTGGTCGTCGTAGTTGTAGAACTCGCGACGCTCCATGTATGAGGTGAGTGCGTCGGGGAGTTCCGACTTGTCGTAGCGCTGGAGGAGGTCAAAGACGTGGTTCGAGACCATCGCCGGGAACCAACGAGAGGCGTCGCGTGCAGCCGCCATGTCGTCAATCAACACCGCGGGTGCACAGACGATCGGCTCGAGCAGGTCGGGGTCACGCCCAGCCTCCTCGGCTGCCTTGCGAGCGATGCCCATGATCCACTGGATGATCTCTGGATCGGCGAGCTGGATGATCACGCCGTCTGCGACACGTCCGGCGACACCGAGGGCACGGGGACCGTAGCCCGCGAGGTACATCGGAATCTCGGGCTGATCCTTCGCCCACGCCAATTCGAGTTCCTTGTCGTTCCACGTCACGGGGCGACCATTCATGAACTCTTTGATCATCGCCGTCGAGCGCTCGTACTCGGCGATCTTGACGGGCTGACGGCCGATGTAGCGCAGCGCCGAATCGCCGCGACCAATGCCCATCACCATGCGACCGTTCGAAAGGTCTTGGAGCGTCGCGTGGCCGGAGGCGGTGACCGTCGCGTCACGCGTGCCAGGGTTCGTCACGCACATCCCGAGCTTGATCCGCGAGGTGCCGAGTGCGGCAGCCGTCAGGATTGGATACGGGTCCTGCCAGAGGACGTGCGAGTCGTAGGTCCAGCCGATCTCGAAGCCATTGTCTTCGGCCTGCTTAAACAGGCGCACGAGGTCGCTGTAGGGCGGGTCGGGAAGAACAGTTACGCCGAAATGCATGGGTCTGTCCGCCTTACGCGTTTGCGTGTTGATTGAAGAAGTCGGTCACGAGCACCGTCGCCTCAGCGGGGCACTCGAGCAGTCCGGCATGGCCGATCTCGGTGAACTCGTGGACCGTCGCCCAGTCGCCAATAGCCTCGGCGATGTCGTGGGCGCTAAAGCCACCCGTGGCCAGACGGGGAGGAGTCATCGTGTCGCGCGAACCATTCGTGAAGAGGATCGGCCGCTTGATCGAGCGGGCGATCTCCTCGTTGTCCATGTTCTCCATCGCGAGACAGGCCCAACGAATCGTGTACGGCGGGTTGAGGCGAATGACGTGGCGGACGAGGTCGAACGTGCTCGGGTTGTCGGCGAGGAACTGGTCGCCGACGGCCTGGATCGTGACGAGGTCGCAGAAGTCGTCAAGCGGCATTGCCTCGGCCATCTTGCGCCACGTGCCGAAGTAGACCTTGCGGTACAGGTCGCAGCGCGCCATGCCACAGTCAGCGCAGGCAGCGATCGTGCGCTCGGGGTACTTGCCGACGAAGGCGATCGTGACCATGCCGCCCATCGAGGTGCCGTGCACGAAGACGCGGTCAAAGCCGAGCGCGTCGAGGAGGAGTGCGCCCTCATCGGCCCACTTCTCGACGGAGTGCTCCTCGTTCGGACAATCCGACCGGCCATAGCCCGTCGCG